>QLUL01000309.1 GCA_018725425.1 Chloroflexota bacterium | reverse complement strand
CCTAACAGCTCATCCCTGTGGTAGAATATGTTATCCCTCAGGAAAGTCAGGCAAGCGCCAGCGGTCTCCTGCTCATTGATAAGCAGATACCTGCCCGGAATCGCCGATGGAAGGGAGGCCATGTTATGAAATATGTCAACCTTCTTGAAAGGGACATGGCATACCAGCCACGATGATGTGCCGATATAGAGATGGCCCTCGTAATCTCCCACTGCCCCAGATCCGATCGCTGCAGAATGGATATCCGGCGTACCCATCATCACCTTCACATCGCTCCTTAACCCCAGCTCCCCGGCGATCTCCTTTCTGATCGGGGCCAATACGTCAACCGCTCTCCTCAGATCAGGCAATTTCCCCCGGTCAACGGTCGACATACGGAGCAATCGGTCGTCGTAGACAACCTGCGAAATGTCCCGGTTGTCCGTTACCCAGTGTAAGGCGATAGAGTCGAATGACGCCGCAAATTTACCGGTGAAACAGAGGTTAATGTAGTCCTTTGGCTCCAGAAACTTGTATGTCCGCCGGTAGATTTGTGGCAATTCATTCTTGATATATAGTATATGAGCAATCGAATCCTTACCTGAATGACCCGGAATTCCCCCGGCCAGCCCAAGCCATCGCAGCAACTTCCACACCCCATAGCCCTTAACCTTGATTAATCCGCCGCTTATTTCCCTGATGCAACCGCTTCCGCGAGAATCCAGCCAGATGAGGGCGTTCATCAAAGGATTGCCATCGCTATCAACAGCAACGGTTCCCGACCACTGCGTGGTACAACAGACAGCTACTATATCGTCAACCGACACCAGCCCCTTAGCCAGCAATCTCCGGGATGATCTTATGATGGCACCCCACCACTCATCCGGGCTCTGCTCAGCTCCGCCACCCGGCAGAAGGATCAGCGGCGTTTCTTCACACTCACAATCAACAACCTCACCGCAAGTGGAAACCAGCGCCGATTTGGGCCCGCAGGTGCCCAGATCTATTGCTAAGATGTATTTTGCCCCTCACTCAACTTCATTATCGATTAAACTCCAAATCCGAAACCGGGGGATTCCTCCCTCATCCTTCGCCAAGCTCAGGACAGACTCTAACCTCTCCCTTCAAGGGAGAGGAATTTTATGCGTCATTTTGCCCCTCTTCTCAGGTGCGTCCTGGCATACTTCTCCCTTGTTATCGACGCGCAGCAGGGCAGCGAATTTGTAACCCCGCCGCCGTAATTCATCAGCCCCGCCCTGGTTCCGATCGAGGAGAACCACCACCTGTCCCACCCGGCATCCCTCCGCCTCCACCGCCTCGATAGCCCGGAAGACCGAGCCTCCAGTGGTAATCACATCATCGACTATCGCCACCGTGCCCCCCGGCGGAAGGTGCCCCTCGATGTATCGCTGGGTGCCATGCTTCTTGGGCTGCGTCCTCACCATAAAAGCGGGGATAGGTTTACCCTCCAGGTGGCTCACCAGAGCCACCGCCGCAACGATGGGGTCGGCACCCATAGTGGGCCCGCCGATGGCATCGATCCCGGCATCCCGCACCAGTTCGAACACCGTCTTGCCCACCAGGTAAGCCCCCTCCGGCCAGAGGGTGGTCAGCCGGCCGTCGAAGTAATACGAGCTCTTAAGCCCCGAAGAGAGGGTGAAATCACCATACATGAGTGACTTCTCTTTGACGAGCTCCAGCAGCCTTTCGATATCGGTTCCCACATCCGCCTCCTT
>QLUL01000308.1 GCA_018725425.1 Chloroflexota bacterium | reverse complement strand
TTTGCCTTCTTCTTAGATATCCCTCGCTAAGTGGCCTGGCAGGGGATGTGACGTCAGATCACTTCGAGCGCAGTGAAAACAGGGAGGTTTTTGTCGCCTGGCAGACCCAGCCCGATGACATCCGGGGAAATCTCGATGTCGCACTACATGAATATCTTCAATCTCTGATCGATAGGCGACATCCTCCCCTCGACAAGAGGGAACAGGAACAGGCCCTGGCTGACTGTATCTGCCGCCTGGAGGGGTGCAGGCTGAGATCTCAACTGGTATTTGAAGCCGAATCGGCCCTGGAGACAGGTGGGAACTCCGTGGAAAGCTCAATACGATTGACGGAACTTCAGCGGCGGCATGCCACCCTGGGCTGGCGCTAAGAAAACGGTTCAAAGTTCCAGTGTTCACCGTTCAAAGTTAGAGAGCGGTGGAGATTGAAGTATGAAGAGGGCAAAGTAGCCAACCGTGAACCTGACAACTGAGTAATTAGTCCATTAAAAGTGAAATCTTGCGCAAAATGGAAAAATCCTAAATCCTAATTTCTAAGCACTAAACAAATCCAAATAACAAAATTCCAAATATGAGGCAGTTTTGAACATTTGAACATTGGGATTTAGGATTTGTTTAGTATTTCGTGCTTCGGATTTCGAATTTAAACGACAATATGCCTTGTTGGTTCCGGCTTGTCCGGGTTAGGAGGAGGAACAATGCAGAATCGTGAGGGAAGTGCTGAGGGTGAATTTGTTCCGGGAGAGACAAGGGAGAGTCCTTCGTATATCGAAGAGAACCCGGTCGAAGGGCAGATAGACGATTCCCTCTTTGGGATTGGGGAGCAGGAAGAGGAGGATTTTGGGAGAGATATTGAATTAGAGAAACCCTTGCTGGAACTGGAGGAGATGATCGATGACCCGGTTCGCATGTATCTGCGGGAAATGGGTCAGGTCCCGCTTTTGAAGGCCACAGAGGAAAAGTCGCTGGCGCGCAGAATGGACCAGAGCCGGCATCTTGAACAGATTGAGAAATCGTGGTACGAAAGACGTGGAGTTCCTCCCGGCGCAAGCGACCTCGCTATGGAGATATTGCGGGAGCTCGGTCAGGCTTTACCGTTCGTTGACATCTTGAGGGATGAACTTGATCTATCCAGGGAAGCCCCGGTGTCTCAAACGCTTTATGACCCCGGATTGCAGCGGGCTCTAGAGGGGGAGATCGACCGCCACCTGGTGATGACAATAGCCTACAAAACAAGTACCGTTCCAGACACGGTAGAGGATATACTGAAGCATCTTTCTCTCGATTGCCACCTGATACCTCAGCATCTGATCCGGGTCATTGAGGAGCAGGGATTGCTCGCTGACATCATAGAGTCAAGAGTCGAGGGTCGAGAGTCGAGAGTCACGGAGAGGGGGACTCCAGAGCGAAGCGTCTCCAGACTCCAGAGCGAAGCGTCTCCAGACTCATCGTTGTTGGCTGCAATTAGCCCTCACCAGAGAGAGCTGGATCATCATCTAAAGAGGGTGAGAGAGGAGGGAGAAAGGGCAAAGCATCACCTCACCGAAGCCAATCTGCGCCTCGTAGTAAGCATCGCCAAGAAGTACGTCGGGCGAGGTATGGTTCTCCTGGACCTGGTGCAAGAAGGCAACATCGGGCTTGTTCGGGCTGTGGAGAAATTCGATTATCGAAGGGGCTACAAATTCAGCACCTATGCCACCTGGTGGATCAGACAAG
>QLUL01000307.1 GCA_018725425.1 Chloroflexota bacterium | reverse complement strand
CACACGAGTCTCGGCAGCAGAAAATAAGGGCAACCTCGAAGGCCAAGCGAAAAGGTTGTTGGATTACTGTGCGGCAAAGGGCTACCGGGTTTCGGCGGTCGTGAAGGAGATTGGATCGGGCGTCAATGATACGCGTCCCAAGTTGGTAAAGCTGCTGACCGATCCGGCTGTGGCCCTGATTGTTGTCGAACACAAAGACCGCTTGACGCGTTTCGGCTTCAACTACATCGAGCAATTGCTGACAATGCAGGGTCGGCAGATCGAGGTCATCAACCAGGCTGAGAACGGGAAGGAAGACCTGATCCAGGATTTCGTCAGTATCGTGACCAGTTTTTGCGCCCGGCTGTACGGCCAGAGGCGCTCCAGGCGCAAGACCGAACGCATTATTGCGGAGTTGCAGAACTGTGAAGAAGGCGATCACCCATTTGAAGCTCGACCAGGCTAATCCGAGCAAGCTGCAGAAGCTGGATGAACTGGCGGTCGAACACCGGCGGGTCGTGCAAGCGTATGTGGACTGGCTGATTGCGCATGAAGGGCGGCAGCCAGATAAATATGCGCTCATTCCCGAACAGGATATTCCCACACCGCTTTCTGACCGCTGGCAGCGCTGCGCCTGGCAGCAAGCGTGTGGGATCGTCCAATCCTGGTACAGCAATGAGCGTGAAAATCCACCAGTTTTGCGTAATGCTTGTATCCAGGCCAACACCAACGTGGTCGTCATCGAACCCTCCAACACACCACAGTTCGATTTCTGGCTGCGGATTTCCACTCTGGATGTAAGGCATCCAGTACGTATCCCGATCAAACTGTACAAGCGTGCGCGCGAAACGCTGACCCAATTCCCGAAGTTGTGTACAGGCGTTACCCTCAACCAGCGCGACGGTGAATGGTACGCCACCTTTGTTGTGGAGCGTAGGGGCCCAAAGCCCCAATCGTCACAGGTGGTCGGGGTGGATATTGGCATGGTCTCGATTGTGTCCACTTCGGTTGGACAGCGTTATGGTCAAGTCAGCGCAAAATTGCGCCGCCGGGTGGAACGTGCAAACGAAAAGCGCCGCCGCAAGCAAAAGCTCAACGCTTGCTTGAAGCGCAAGAACCAACCGACGGTGAGCCTGAACGATGACAAGGCAGAAGCCTTCGCTCGCAACGAGATTGGCCGGGCGATCAACCAGATGCTTGACGAGTTGCCAGAAGGGAGCAAAGTGGCGCTGGAGCGGTTGACGGTCAAAGACATGCGCTTCAAGTCCAGGCAGATGAACCGTGCGTTGCGCGCCGCACAGTTGGGATATGTGCGAGATAAGCTCAAGTTCAAGCTGGATGAGCGCGGCATTCGCTATCGCTCGGTGCAAGCAGCCTATTCCACCCAGCAGTGTTCCCATTGCGGGTTTACCTTTCCGATGAACCGCCGCTCCCAGGCCGAGTTTCATTGCCTGTGGTGCGGTTTTGAAGCCAACGCGGATGAGAACGCAGCTCAAATTATTGCCGAACGTTTCGGCGATAAGGAGTTGAATGCGCGCTTTTTCCGTGATGTGGAGGCAGCCCTGGCAATCCGGTTCATGCGTCGTCTCCCGGATGCCCGTAGTGCATCCGCCGGGCTAGAACTGCAACCTGTAATCTGGTTGCCGAGAGGTAAGGTGGCGGTCGCCGTTGAACCGCCGCCGACAGTCAATCAGCCCGGTCTAACACCCATGTTATAGTTGTCTATAAACTGGGTAACTAT
>QLUL01000306.1 GCA_018725425.1 Chloroflexota bacterium | reverse complement strand
GAATTCGTCAGCCTTGAGGCTTGCCCCACCCACCAGTGCCCCATCGATCTCCGGTTGGGCGATGAGCGCCGCGATATTGGCGCTATTGGTGCTTCCGCCATACAGAATACGTAACCCCTGCGCGGCTGCACCACCGTAGAGCTCCGCCAGTACGTTTCGTATCAGCCGGATGGTAGTGTTGGCCTGCTCTTCAGTGGCCGCCCTTCCGGTGCCGATAGCCCAGATAGGCTCATAAGCTATGACCAGGTTCTCCAGAGAGAGCAGGCCGTCCAATGCCGCCCTTACTTGGCGGGTAATGACCTCTCCCGTCTTACCGTCCTCGTTTTCCTCCAGCGTTTCGCCGACGCAGACGATCGGTTTGAGCCCTGCTTTGAGTGCTGTCTTAATCTTTTTATTTACGATCTCATCTGTCTCGCCAAAATAACCCCGCCGCTCCGAGTGCCCCAGGATCACATACTGACAGAGCCCGGCGAGCATTAGAGGTGAGACCTCACCGGTGTAAGCGCCCTTTTCCTCGAAATACATGTTCTGAGCGCCGAGCCCGATCGATGAGCCTTCTAGAATCTCTCTAACCGCTCCCAGTGAGACGAAGGGAGGGCAGAGCACCTTCTCCACCCCACTGATACCCTCAAGCCTGTCCTTCATGGTCTTTGCCAGGCTCACCGCCTCGCCAATGGTGGTGTTCATTTTCCAGTTTCCGGCAATTATCGGCGTGCGCACTTGACCCTCCTTTCTTTGAGCCTTCACCGCAGAGCACGCAGAGAACACAGAGGAATCTTGATGTTAAAAACCATAAACCAGCCTACGGATGCCGTTCTTGAGCACCTTTTTAGCCCACAAAGCCCTTTATGCTGTTGTACATGAAATAGCATTCCCTCTGGTACTGATCCTCGGGGAGCTTTTTCAACCCCTCCAGATTGACATCCTTCTCCATCAGCGCGGAGAAGATTTCCTCGGACTGCGCCCCGTTCCGGACGGCCTCGCTAACCACACTTCGCCATAACTTGAGCTGTTCTTTGTACCGCCGGAGCTTGCTCTGCGCATCCCCTCCAGAGCCAAAATGTGCGTAGTAGATAGTGATTGGCTTACGTTCAAGCAGCTTATCGATGGACGCCAGCTTGTATTCCACTATCAGCGGCGGGGGAGTTGCCGGCCGAAGCAGATCGACTTTAGCTACATAATCCCCGCCGGCCTCCCCGGCGAAGAGGAGGCCACTCTTCCTTTCGAGAAAACTCAAATGATGCGCAGCATGCCCCGGGGTATGGATAACCTCTAGCTCCATCCCGTTCCCCAATCCGATGCGCATTCCGTCTTCGGCGGGCAGTATTCGCTCCGGAGGGATACCAGGCGGTTGCTCATACTTCTCCGCCAGGTCACCCAGGACCTGCAGGCTCCCCTGCCACAGCCTCTCCGTATTTACCAGATGCGCGCTGCCCCGGGGATGAACGATGACCCTTGCATTCGGCAGGAATTCCAATAAGTCACCTACTGCGCCGGCATGGTCGATATGAATATGGGTAATGAAGATGTATCTGATATTCTGTAGGTCAATATCCAGCGCCTCAACTCCGGCGATGAGGTTCCCGGCAGAGGAATGCGGACCTACGTCTATCAGCGCAACCTGCTCTCCACTCAGCACATAAGGCCCGATGAACTCACTCTGCCCCGGAATCGGCGGCTGGACATCAATCATGCTTAAATGGTCTGATAGGCGATGAATTTTCATCTCTCA
>QLUL01000305.1 GCA_018725425.1 Chloroflexota bacterium | reverse complement strand
ACCTTGCCGTGGATCATCTCCAGGTACTCGCTGCCGGCGAGACTATCTCCCCTTTCGACAAGCTCAGGGCAGGCCCCTTCACCCAGAAGCAGCACCAGATCTCCTTCACTCTTAAAGGACATGGTGCAACGCTTATTGATGTCCTCGATCAATCCCAGCATCCCCACCACCGGCGTGGGATAGATCGCCTTGCCCCGGGTCTCATTGTAGAGGCTGACATTGCCGCTGATGACCGGTATGCCGAGAACCTCGCAGGCCTCGGCCATCCCCCGGATGCACTGTTCCAGTTGCCAGTAGATCTCAAGCTTTTCCGGATTGCCGAAGTTGAGGCAGTCGGTGATGGCCAGTGGCCCGGCTCCCGAACAGGCGAGATTCCGCGCCGCTTCCGCAACCGCTATCGCCCCGCCGGCATAGGGATCGAGATAGCAATAGCGACCGTTGCCATCGGTGGTCAGGGCAATACCTTTGCGGGTCCCCTTTATGCGCAGCACCGCGGCATCGCTCCCCGGAGCCACCACGGTGTTAATCTGGACGTGATGGTCGTACTGGCGATAGACCAACTCCTTGCTAGCGATATTCGGCGAGGCAAGCAGCTTCAGCAAAACGGAGGGAATATCCTCGCGGAGAAGATCGGGAGTAGCACTGAAATCAAAGTTCTGAAGCTCATCCAGCCAAGATGGCGCCACGCCGTCGAGACGGTAGAGTGGGGGTTCGGTGAGAAACTTTATTGGCGCCTCGGCTACTACGCTTGAGCCTTCCTTTATGCGTGCGATGCCATCGTCGGTGACCCGCCCGATGATGTCGCAGCGCAGATCATAGTGATCAAAGATCGCTCTTACCTTATCCTCGTAGCCCTTCTTGACAATGACCAGCATCCGCTCCTGAGATTCAGAGAGCATCACCTCATAGGGGGTCATTCCCTCTGCTCGGCGAGGCACCTTGAGGACATCTATTTCCAGACCGCTCCCACTTCGGGAAGCGCTCTCCACCGCGGCGCTGGTGAGCCCCGCTGCCCCCAGGTCCTGCATGCCTACAATCCAGTCGGTCTCCGCAAGATGCAGACAGGCCTCGATGAGCAGTTTTTCCAAAAAGGGGTTGCCCACCTGCACCGTCGGGCGCAGCTCACGCTCATCCTCGAAGGTTCGCGAGGCAAGACCCGAAGCACCGTGGAGTCCATCCCGGCCGGTATCGGCGCCGACCAGCATTAGCAGGTTGCCCGCTCCGCCGGCCTGAGATTTAACCAGCTTCGAGGTTTCCAAGAGACCGACGCACATGGCGTTGACCAGCGGATTGGCGGAATAGGTCTCGGAGAAATAAATCTCGCCGCCGACGTTGGGAATGCCGAGGCAGTTGCCATATCCCGCAATGCCCGCCACCACCCCGTTGAAAAGATAGCGGTTGCGGGCATCACTTAAGGGGCCAAATCTCAGAGAATTGAGCAAAGCGATCGGTCGAGCCCCCATGGTGAAGATGTCACGCACGATGCCCCCTACCCCGGTAGCCGCTCCCTCGTAAGGTTCGATGGCTGAGGGGTGGTTGTGGGACTCAATCTTCATCACTATGGCGAGACCATCTCCGATGTCCACCACTCCGGCGTTCTCCTCGCCCACCTTGATGAGCACGCGCTCGCCCCGGGCGGGAAGAAGTTTAAGCAGGGGCTTGGAGTGCTTGTATCCGCAGTGCTCACTCCAGAGCGAGCCGAACATCCCCAGCTCGACGATGGTAGGCTCCCG
>QLUL01000304.1 GCA_018725425.1 Chloroflexota bacterium | reverse complement strand
ATGATCACCAGTTGCGGGGACAGTTGCTGAGCATGATCCAGGATATTTTCCATCCTGGTCTCGGGGAGAATGAAGAGGCCCTTCCCACCCAATCCCAGTCGGTCTGCCCTCAGCTTTATCTGCGACACCGATTCCTCGCCGGAGACATAAAGCACCTGCGCTTCTTTCGTGTCGCCCCCTATTCTTTTTGCCTTCGTCTCCGCCACTTTGGCAGCGACTTGAAGAAGCAAGGTTGATTTCCCGATGCCGGGGTCGCCACCGATGAGGACCAGGGAACCAGGTACGACCCCGCCTCCCAACACGCGGTTGAACTCAGCGAAGTGGAGGGGGAGGCGAGCAGTCGCGGAGAGGGAAACGGTGGATAGCTCCTGCAGGGTGGCTGAGGGGAGCCGGGCTGCATTAGTGCTCTTTTCCCCGAAGCTATCCCACGCGTCGCATTGCGGACAGTGGCCCAGCCATTTCAGGCTTTCGTTACCGCAGTGCCGGCAGACAAAGATAGTTCGCGCCTTGGCCATTTATGGAATCAGGTGGTGTCCCCCTCCTATTATTAGCTAATAACGGCCCGCGGGTGAGGCGAATCCTTTAACCACCTAACCAAACAAATCTTCCAGAAATGACCCGCGTCGACGCCTTCCAGAGTTCTGGCGTTCTGTAGGTACATCCTCTCGCTCTGCGCTAAAGGATGTTGATGTTGACCGTTCGATAATCTTATCGAGCTCACCGCGATCCAGCCAAACTCCCCGGCATCTCGGACAGGTGTCAATTTCAACTCCCTGTCGCTCTACCCTCTTTAACTCAGTATCGCAAACCAAGCAGTTCATATCTTCTGCCTCCTTTCCCCTATTTTTTAAAACATTTGATGACTACAAAAGGATTTTGCCTAACGTTTACTACGCGACCGGGACTGCCAGGGAAACCGACCGAAACACGATTTCATCACCCTCCCGCTCAAGCTGCACCACATCACCGGCCTGGAACTGGCCCTGGAGGATACTCTCGGCAAGGGGATTCTCGACCATGGTCTGGATTGTCCTTCTCAATGGTCGAGCGCCGAAAGTGGAATCGTAACCCTTCTCCGCTAGAAGCTCCTTGGCCTCTGTGGTTACCTCGATCCGGATCTCTTTCTCCTTGAGCTGGGTCTGCACCTGAAGGAGCATTAAATCCACGATCTGTAGAATATGCTCTTTACTGAGGGAATGAAATACCACGGTGCCATCTATACGGTTTAGAAACTCCGGTCGGAAGGTTTTCTTCATTTCCTCCAGCAGCTTATCTCTCATTCTGGTGTATGAGAGTTGTGCCACCTTGCCTTCATCGGCACGGCTGATGAAGCCGATGGTACCCTCCTTACGGATGGTCTCCGCACCGATGTTGCTGGTCATGATGATGATGGTGTTGCGGAAATTAACCCGTCTTCCCTTCGCATCGGTGAGATGCCCATCGTCGAATATCTGCAGCAGGATGTTGAATACATCCGGATGGGCCTTCTCGATCTCGTCGAGGAGTATGGCCGAATACGACTTGCGCCTTATCGCCTCGGTGAGCTGTCCACCTTCTTCGTATCCGATGTACCCCGGCGGGGCACCTACAAGTCGAGCCACGGTATGTCTTTCCATAAACTCAGACATGTCGAGCCTGATCAGAGCATCCTCGCTGCCGAACATGAATTCGGACAGGGCTCGGACGAGCTCGGTCTTACCCACGCCGGTAGGCCCCAGGAAGATGAAGACGCCAATCGGTTTCC
>QLUL01000303.1 GCA_018725425.1 Chloroflexota bacterium | reverse complement strand
TCCGGGAGGCCAGCCTCAATTGGGATGCCAGTAGCTCAACCTCCTTCTCACCTCCGGCCATGCACACCGCGACGCATGTTCCGCATCCTAGGACGATGACCTTCCGGTAGTCGCTCACCTTTGCCTTGATCTCGTCGAACGGTTTCCTTTCTCCGACAATCATATTAGCATCTCCCTTTCTTTCATTGAGTATTGAGTTTCGAGTTTTGAGGAGGAAGGGGAGCCTCGAAACTGTAAACCCTTAACTCTAAACTTCTACAGGGCCGATGGGGGTCTACACAACGTATGGAAAACCTTGAGGAGGGATAAAGAGCCAATCTTCCTATTTCAGAAGACTGGGCAGGAATAGGACAATTTGGGGGAAAACCATCAAGATAATTATGCACAGTATTACTGCAATAAGAAAGGGCCATATACCCCTGAAAATGGTCATCACGGGTGTGTCTTTGGCGACCGCAGCGACAACATACGCATTGGCAGCCACCGGTGGGGTGATCACCCCCATGGTAACAGTTTAGTTCCTCCAAAAGCCAAGTTCAATATACCACATTTCATTAAACCTGTCAAGTACAATTTTTGGAAAAACTTACCTGTTACCCCCCATGCCCACCACCAACACCATTATCACTCCGAACCATATGGGGTCAAATCCGAGGCCCATAACCACGGGGAAGAAGATAGGGATGGTGAGCAGAATCAGCGCCATGGCGTCAATAAAACAACCGAGTAATATATTAGCATTTTTGTAAACGTTTGTCAAGCCATCGAATTGACCCTTAATCCCGTGCTTGAGGCCCTCTGAGGGGTCTCAGCTTCAGATGAAGGGTATGCTAGCTTCGCCTAGCACAGAAGGCATTTGCTGCGTCGGGTGAAATGACGTAGTGTCCATATGTACGGTTGTGGCGAAGATGGGCCAGGATGAGTATGCCCCTCACTGCGCCTCGTCCAACAAGCGCCGCTCGCCTTCCAGTGCGCGGATGCGGGTGATGTCCTGGGTCACTTCCAGCATGCCCTGATACTCACCCTTTCCATCGCGGAGGGCAAAGTAGCGGATGTGGAGGAACTTGCCTTTCATCTGAATCCAGAACTCGGCCTCGTCACGGCGTCCTGCCCGAAAGTCGTCCAGAATTTTCTGCACCAGGTGCACGCTGTCCGGCGGGTGACACTTCTGCACCTGGCGGCCGATGATGGCCGGCAAACAGGGGAAAAGTCGTTCTTTGCTCACTGCTAATCAACCAATATACTAGTCTACCAATCGGCTGAGTCCAGCTAATTGGCTAACTCGAGTCGCCAGATGACTCTACCTCACATCACACTACCAGCATCGCCATGGTGCGGTCAAACAATCCTACCCGGTCGCCGGGCCGCACAGGTGTCTCCAGTCCCATGTCCCGGTTGGGCACCCCGTCCCGAGCTTGCTGGTAACCCAACCAGAGCGCCATCGAGTTGCGGGTAGATAACAGCGCCCCGTTCAGGAAAATCTGGCCGATCTCGTCAGGAAGGATGCTCAGCCGCTCCAGGAGGGTGACTATCGTTTCCCCTGGTGTTGGTGCTAGTCGTGCCACGCTCTCCTGGTCGGGCCGGGGGTCGGGCATGTAGCGACGCAACTCGCCATACAAGTGGATTTCAATCATCGAGTTCCCCTTATTACACCATCAAAAGCTCTTTTTCCATTTCAATAATCTCATTGAGTTAAGTATTACCACAAGTGAGCTTGTTTGATGAAAGACCGCCGCTGCAATCATGC
>QLUL01000302.1 GCA_018725425.1 Chloroflexota bacterium | reverse complement strand
CGAAGGTAAGCGAGGCCGACCTCAAGGGCCTCAGCGTATACGACACCGCGCCCGAGACGGTGGCTGAGGCGGCGAGAATAGTCGATCGACTGGAGAAGATTCATGGGTAACTGCTCAGGCCTGCCCCCCCCGGCCGCAGGCCCAGGGGTTCAAAGTTCTAGGGTTCACCGTTCAAAGTTCAACGTTCAATGGTTACGTAGCCCCAACTCCGAACCGTGAACCGGACAAAAGGAGACAGCGATGGAGAAGAAAACCATCAGAGACATTAAAGTAAGTGATAAACGGGTGCTGGTGCGGGTCGATTTCAATGTGCCTATGAACAAGTTGACCGGCAAGATCACCGACGACAGCCGCATCAGGGGAGCAATCCCGACTATCCAATATCTAATCGATCAGGGAGCAAAGGCGATCCTGTGCTCCCATCTCGGACGGCCCAAGGGGCAGGTCGAGGCATTGCGGCTGGCCCCGGTCGGCGAGCGGCTTTCGCAACTTCTGGGAAGGCCGGTGAAATGCACCCCGGACTGTATCGGCACCGAGGTGGAGAGAGCGGTGAGCCAGATGAAGAGCGGCGATGTGCTCCTGCTGGAGAATCTGCGCTTCTACCCCGAGGAGGAGAAAAACGACCCCGAGTTTGCCAGGTCCCTGGCGTGCCTCGCTGATGTTTTCGTCAATGATGCCTTTGGCACGGCACACCGGGCTCATGCCTCGACCGTCGGGGTCGCCGATTACCTCCCCGCGGTCGCCGGCTTCCTGATGGAAAAGGAACTGGAGTTTCTGGGTAAAGCCATGGCTGACCCCGCTCGACCCTTCGCCATGCTTGTCGGTGGCGCCAAGGTGGGTGACAAGATAGGTCTCCTAGAGAATATCCTGGAAAAGGTGAATTCCCTCATTATCGGAGGCGGGATGGCCCATACCTTTCTCAAGGCCCAAGGGTACGATGTTGGCAGTTCCAGTGTTGAAGATGACCAACTGGGCTTTGCACGAGGTCTGATCGAGAAGGCAGCAAGGAGGGGTGTCCACCTTCTTCTTCCCACTGATGTGGTAGTCGCCAGGGAGTTCAGCGCCGGATCCATTCATAAGACGGTATCACTGTCCGGCGTACCGCGCGGCTGGATGATCCTGGACATCGGCCCGCAGAGCATCAAAAGCTTTGGGGATGAGCTCAAGGGATGCAAGACCATCATCTGGAACGGGACCATGGGGGTTTTCGAGTTTGCACCGTTTCGCAAGGGGACCACGGCCATAGCTAATCTGCTTGCCAGCCTGGATGCGACCAAGATTATCGGCGGCGGCTCAACTGTGGAAGCGATCGCAGAGCTGGGCCTGGCGGACAGGATGACCCACGTGTCCACCGGGGGTGGAGCCTCGCTTGAGTTTCTCGAGGGCAAGACCCTGCCCGGGGTGGCGGCGCTTCTGGATTGCTAGGTCGCCCCCAATACGGGGGCGTGGACTGTCTCCTCCTGGGGAATTGCCCTATCTGTCAAGCGCAATCTGACACTATCCTTAACATTTTACTACATTCGGAGGAGATTGTCATATTCATTTTCTTACATTCTACAAGGGAAAATCTTCTCATCCTAAGAATTTTGCAAAAGCCTCTGTTTTTAGTGATTTTCACGGATAACGGGTGGAACATCCGCTGTAAAGCGGGCTTTGTGGCTGGAAGATCCGTTGCATAAGGAAGTTCTATCGACCACAGGGCGTGCTATTCATTATCTCGATTTGACAAATCCATTCTGTCTATGATA
>QLUL01000301.1 GCA_018725425.1 Chloroflexota bacterium | reverse complement strand
TCGACCAACGGCCCTCCGCTATTCCCTGGATTGATAGCGGCATCGGTCTGGATCACATCGTAGAACGTGGTTTCTCCCAGGGTAAAGGAGCGCTCGGTGTTGCTCACCACCCCTAGGGTTATCGTTGGACCTCCCACGAGGCCCAGGGGATTGCCGATAGCTACCACCAGGTTCCCGGGGCGCAGTCGTGTGGCATCACCAAATGGAGCGGTGGGGAAGTTCCGCCCTTCGATCTTGATCACCGCCAGGTCGGTGAGAGGGTCTGTCCCCGTGAGGGCCCCCTCGAAGGTTCTTCCGTCAGGGAGAGTCACCTCCAGCCTATCGGCACGCTCCACGACGTGGTTATTGGTCAGTATGTAGCCGTCCGAGCTGATTATCACCCCTGAGCCGGTGCCGATCTGAGTTCCCCGCTGCTGGAAGAAGCCGCCCTCGATGGTTCTCTGAGCTGAAATGAAAACCACCGCCGGCATAACTCGCTCCACCACATCAGCGATGGCATTAGATAGGGCTATGGCACTGAAAGGGACTATTTGTGGTGGAGGGGGCTCCGGCGGGGGAGAAACGGGCGGTGGGACGTGCCTGGCTGCTGGGGCTGCGTCATCGAGGATGCCATTGCCCGGCGGGATGGTAGTCCGCTCCGCGGGAGCAATACACGCCGTCAAGGCCAGCATCAGCATCAGTGCCAGGACTACTACAGTAAAAAAATATCGATGTCTGATCATTTCCTATCCTCCTCAGAGACTCCGATTCGGCCTTGCTCGATCTTCCTCATTGTGGCGGCCGCCGAAACGACCAGTGGTGAGGTGGCCGAGACGATTGCTGGCCCTACGGTGGCCTTTCCATGTGGAGAACCTGGATCCGTGAACACAGATTCACTCACCTTCACCCTGTAGGTGAAGCAAGTAAGTTTGACTTCACGGATTCAGGGAGAATTCAATAGAAGTCCGCCGCGACCTCGAATAGACCGAGGTGAGCTTGGCACAGAACAGCACAATAACGGCCGAGATATAGAACCAGAGGAGTAAGGCTATTATCGCGCCCACCGGGCCGAAAATCAGATTATGGTGGGCGTAGTTGGTGACATACCAGACGAATACTTGCTTGGCGGCCTCAAATCCCACTGCTGCCAGCAAGGCCCCTCCCCAGACATCCCTCCATCGCAGCCGGGCATACGGGACAAACCTATATAGAAAGAGGAAGGTCACAAATGCCAGGCTGATGCTGAGTAGCGTTAGACCCGCCTGCCAGAAGACCGCATCCTTCAGGAATTCGATGCCCAACACAGCGGCGTTGAACCTCCGGATGACACTCAGGGTAGTGGTGATGCCGATAGATATCAACAGCAACAAGCCCACGCCCAACGTCATAGCCAGCTCCATTGCCCTTTCGACAAGGAAGTGGCGAGGCTTCTTTACTCCCCAGGCAATGTTGAGGGACTTCCGTATCACATTAAAGACGGCCGAGCCGCCCCACAACAGGCCGATGGTGGCGATAATGCCGAGGGGACCTCGCGCCCTGACCACCCCTTGAATAGAACTGGTGATGAACTCGCTCGGTACCGGCAAGAAACCACCAATTACCGCGATCACCTTGACTTCGCTCTCGGGCGAGCCTGATATGAATCCCAGCACCGAGATGAAGGCCAGGGAAAGAGGGAAGATACAGAAAAACGCAAAATAGGAAATGGATGCCGCCAGATGAAGACAGTTGTCGGATAAGAACTCCTTTACAACATTATGCATAAAGGCGGCGGC
>QLUL01000300.1 GCA_018725425.1 Chloroflexota bacterium | reverse complement strand
TTCTTTACCTCTCTTCATTATCCTCTCCCACTAACAGTGCTTCGCGCAAAGCGACAATCGCACTATGCTGCAATGCCTTCACCGCCCCCTGACTTTTACCCATAACACTTGCTACCTGTGCGATAGACAACTCACTGGCAAAGCGAAGAGAAATCACCTCGCGCTGTGCCTTAGTCAGCCTCTTCGTCGCTGTCATTAGCTGCTCAATATCCGACTGGTGTTCTGCCACCAAATGCGGGTTGCCGGCGCTACTGTTGGCTCTCGTCAGCGATTCGTTAAGAGGAACCGTTCCCTGCTTGCTTTCCTTTCTCCAATGGTCGGCCACCTCATTGTGAGCAATACGAAATAACCAGGCAGCGAAGGGTATGCCCTTCCACTTGAAGGTGGAAATAGACCCAACTGCCTTCAGAAAGACCTGCTGGGTTATATCCTCCGCCTCTGTCCGGTTTCCTATTCTGAGCCTTACGTAACGATACACCTTGTCAAAATGGGTCTCGTAAAGTTGCGCCAGAGCTTCTTTGTCTCCCCTTTGCGCCCGGTGGACAATATCCTGTTCATCTTGCACCTAGCAACCTCCGACAGCTCAATATTGCTGCCGTATTAATTATAACGAAGAAAACGACAAAAGGTTAGGTTCTGCGCCCGTCCGGTGTTTCAGGTCGAAAACGCCTTTCCCAGTGTAGTGAGGGTGATAACATTGAGTAGGGGAGGATTTAGTCTCCCCCCCGACAGGGCGAATAAATTCGCCCCTATCCCAAGAAGCTTGAGAATTCAGCAGATGTCAGATGGGCTTTTGTCAGGGAAGAATTATTGCAAGGACTGGTTTCGGAATCCAGCGATGTTGAACTCACCCCGGGCAAGTTGCTTTTCATCCGTAGATATTTATGGTAGGATTATAGAGTGTATTCCTGGTTGACACATGAGAGGTGTGATGATGAGTTTATCGGAGCAGGCTTTTAATCTGGAACAGCGGCGGGCCATCAACGAGATGGTGGCGGAGTACGTGCAGGAGAAGCATACCACCGAGTTGGGCGAACTCAGGGATGTCGTGCAGGACTTGGCGCAGGCGCAGGTGCGGACCGAGGCACGGGTGGCTGAGTTGGCGCAGGCGCAGGTGCGGACCGAGGCACGGGTGGCTGAATTGGCGCAGGCACAGGTACGGACCGAGGCACGGATCGACAAGTTGGCGCAGGTGCAGGTGCGGACTGAAAAAGCGGTGCGGGATCTGGCTCACCAGTTAGGGGGGTTGAGTGAAAATCTGGGCGGTGGCCTGGAAGATCTTTCCTATGAAGTGGTACCGTACGTCCTGGAGAAGGAACTGGGCCTGAAGTTGGGTGAGTTGGCTCGGGGGTACGTGACCATCGGGGAAGAAGAGGTGGAGTTCAACATCTACGGAGAGGGGATCTATCGGGACCGGCCGGGACAAATGGTGGTGATTCTGGGTGAGGTGAAAACCAACATCACTGCTCCGGAATTGATCCGCTTCGCCACGCTAGTGGAGCGGGCACGCCCGCATCTGTTGCAAGGCCAGTACCTGGCGCACGCCGAGGTGATCCCGCTATTCTTCGGATTCCGGGCTCGGCCTGCCGTCCAGGAACTGGCGCGAGCGCTGGGCATCAACCTGATCTTTTCATACGGCAAGCTTTTCCCGGCGGCATGAAATAGAGGATAGGGGATAACCCCTGATGTATCTTGACTCTAAATGCCGTGGAGATATTTCCGGAGATCGGCTTCACTCTCCGGCACACACTGCACCCCGAATT
>QLUL01000030.1 GCA_018725425.1 Chloroflexota bacterium | reverse complement strand
TCTCCCGTTCGGTCAAGTAAGCTACATATGAGATAACTTCTCTCATGGCTCCCCCTCCCAGGGTCTTGCCCCGGAACCCTGTCCGCGGCTTGCGTATTCCCTGGATTCAACCAGTCCTTCCTCCTCAAGCTGCTCCATTATCCTGGCTGCTCGCGGATAGCCGATATGAAGTCTCCGCTGCAGGAGAGAGGTGGAAATATGGCCAGACTCCTGGCATAACTGTCTTGCTTTTTCCAGGAAAGGATCCAAATCCATCTGCTCAATGGCCAAAGAAGAGAATGCTTGAGCCACACGATCAAGTGGCTCCGGAAGGTTCTTCTCCCTCCATTTTCTCCAGAAAGCGACCACCCGATCCATTTCCTCGTCGGAGACGAAACACCCCCGCAAGCGCTTTGGTTTATGCGCCTCAGGAGGCACATAGAGCATATCACCCCGACCGAGGAGCTTCTCCGCCCCGATGGTATCGAGAATGGTACGCGAATCAACGGATGAGACCACCGCGAAGCTGATCCGGGTGGGGAAATTAGCCTTGATCAGCCCGGTGATAACGTCAACGGAGGGGCGCTGCGTGGCTACAACAAGATGAATCCCGGTAGCCCGTGACAGTTGAGCCAGACGGCAGATGAGTGGTTCAGCCACGTCTGGAGCAGTCATCATTAGATCCGCAAGCTCATCGATGATCACTACGATGTAGGGTAGTGACTCAGTGACCTTCGGACTGCGGTTGTAGGTATCAATATTACGAACTCCCAGGGAGGCGAATTTGCGATAGCGATGATCCATCTCCAGGGTCAAGCGGCGCAATGTTTCAATTGCCCTATCAATCTCCACTACCACCGGGGTTATAAGGTGTGGGATGCCATTGAAGGTTATCATCTCCACTCGCTTGGGGTCAATCAGAACCAGCCGCACCTCAGCAGGTGTGGCCTGCATCAGGAGACTGGTGATAATGCAGTTAAGACAGACCGTTTTGCCGCTCCCGGTAGCCCCGGCGATGAGGATATGGGGCATCTTGGCGATGTCAGCGACAATTGCTTCTCCAGCAGCACCCTGCCCCAGGGCCACCACTAACTTGGATTTGGTGCGGGCTTTCTGAAAAGCTGGGCTTTCGACAACGTTGCGCAGGGAGACCAGAGCGGTACTGATGTTGGGGACCTCGATCCCCACCAGCGGCTTCCCCGGAACCGGGGCCTCGATGCGCACGTGGGTAACCGCCAGAGCGAGGGCTAAATCATTGGCCAGCGAGGTAATGCGATCTACTTTGACTCTGGTCTTGGATACCTCCTCGAGATGAACTTTGGGATTGCCATTTTTCTCCAGCCTGGGCTTGCCATTCTGATCCTTCTCCACCACTCTTCGGTATCGGCGAATCCAACCGGGCTCGATGCCAAACTGAGTCACCGATGGGCCTGGATTCACCTGCACCACCTTGACCTCTACCCCATAACTGGCCAGTGCCCCCTCAATCAACTCAGCTCGCTCGGCATCATTTCCTCGCGCAAAGTTGGCCTTGGGGGCCTCATCCAGAAGCTCGCTGGGAGGTAGCTGGCGAGTCAGGGGTCTAGAGTCGAGAGTCTGGAGTTCGGAGACGTTTTGCTCTGGAGTCTTCTTTCCCTCCCCGACTTCTGGAGTCTGGAGTCCGGAGATGCTTCGCTCTGGAGTCTCCCTTTCCTTCTCGACTCTTGACTTTTGACTCTGTACTCTGGACTTCTCTGAGGACGCCAACTTGATCCACAGAAGACGCGCTAGAGAAGACACCCCGGAAAGGAGTTTCCGAGCAAGATGCAACAGTCCCATTGCGGCCAGGACCAGCAGATTGAAGGCCACCTGCCAGATGAGACTGGCCAGCCCTCTCGCAAAGATGAGACAATAACGAAGCGTCCTCGGGACCACGAAAATCACCCCAAGTAAACCTAAGCCCAGAAGTCTGGCCCAGGTGTAGGTTGTTCCCCCGATAAGCTGTCCCAGAGCTCCGCCCAGAGTTTCATCGGAGAGCGGAACACCGGCTATGATTACCTCAGGACGAAAGAGTGCCATTACACCTATAATGGCAGCACTGAGCAGCAAAGCCCCCAGCCAGGAGTTCCAGTGCCGCAGCAGGCTGCCAAAGCGGCCTCGCCATAGCATCCAGGCAACGATAACAATCCATATCAGCACCGGGATTACGGCCAGCCCTAGTGACCTCAGTATTACTCTGGCGATGGTCTCGTGGAGGAAGAATAGCACACCAACGGTAAGTCCAACCAGTACGACTCGCAGAAATAGCCCGGAGATAATGGATCGCAAAGCACGCCGGCCTATGCCATTCCTGCGCGATCCTGTTCGCCTTCGCCTCGTGTTAACCTTCGCCATTTGCCTAATTAAGGTTAAGGGTTATGGGTTAGCGGACTTCGCCCAGTTGGTGAGTCCTGACGTAGTTATCCATGGCTCTGAACAGGCTAGCAGAGATTGTTTGATGTGACCAGCTTGGTGAAGGTACCATAAAGAACTCCCCCTCAATTACTTCGCAGCGTTTGTTCTCTGGAAGTTGCAGATAATCGCCATAGGTGAATTTAATCTTCGTGTCTAACATTTTGCCTCCTCCCCTTTAATCGTGTCCGTGGTCCGTGTCCGGACACGGTTCACGTATCACGGACACGGGTGATAGCTTAGCCTAAAACATGCTCAGTTGCTTGGCCTCCGGCTCTGGCTCTGTTTTTGTGTGCCCATCCTGGGCGAGAAGACCGGGGATCTTGAGCATATCCGCCTCGATGGTCGGTCGCAGGCTCCCTTGATGCAGGGCAGCCGCCGGATGATGCATCGCAAAGCATATCCTGCCATCGAGGTTTCGCGCCGTCCCATGAACCTTGCTTATGCTTGCACCGGGGAAGTACCTGGCCATAGAGTGCCGTCCCAGGGTGACAATCATCCGGGGGGCGATAAGCTCAATCTGGCGCTCGAGCCACCTCCGGCAGGCATCCACTTCCCTGGGGAGTGGGTCCCGATTGCCCGGAGGCCGGCACTTGATGATATTGCAGATGTAGACCTCGCTTCGATCAAGGCCAATAGAGTGCAATAGATCATCCAGGAACTGCCCGGCAGCGCCCACAAATGGCCGGCCTTGCTGATCCTCGTGAAATCCCGGGGCTTCGCCGATGAACATTATCTCGGCATCCGCGGCCCCCTCTCCAGGCACTACCATATTGCGGCATTCTGCCAATTCACAATCTCGACAGAGCGAGATTTCACGATAGAGATCAGCGAGTATTGCCAACTTGAGCCCCCCTAGGTATTAATCATCCTCTAACCCGCGTCCTTTCAGGTAATCAATCACATCTCTTACGGTTAGTAGTTTCTCAGCGTCCTCATCCGGTATCTCCACTGGACCGCTGTCACCTCCGAGCTCCTCCTCAAACGCCATCACCAGCTCCACCAGATCCAGAGAATCCGCATTCAGATCATCGGTGAATGAAGCCTCAGGTATTACTTCTTTCTCTTCGACACCGAGTTGTTCCACGACGATTCTCTTGACTCGCTCGAAAACTGTGGCCATATCTTCTCCTCCCTGGTAAGTTTACAAGGATAACTTGACAATGTTAAATTTCCCAAAATCATTGCGAGAAGCGTCAGCGATTGCGAGGCGTAGCCGAAGCAAACTCGGAGCGAGATTCCTCGCTTACGCTCGGAACAAGTCCCGCAATCTCTAAGTAAGGGATTGCTTCGCTCTGCTCGCAATGACAAGAGGAATTTGGTTGACGCAGATTTAATCTAACATTGTCGAGATAATTATAGCATGAAATTCAACTCCCTAACACCATTGCGCTAACCGAGCCCAAAACTCCATTGACGAATTTAGAAGAACTCTCATGGCCGAAGGTCTTTGCCAGCTCCACAGCCTCATTTATAGCTACCTTGAGCGGCACTTTGCCACCGATCATTATCTCGTAGATAGCCATTCGCAGTACGGTCCTGTCCACCAGCGAGAGCTGTTCCACAGGGAAGCTGGGGGCGAATCTCCGTATTTGGGCATCAAGTTCCTCTCTATTCTCCAGAACCCCGTTCACCAGTTCATGGGCAAATAAGGCAGCATCCTCGGGAAGGGGTTTCTCGCCGATGAGCCGCGCTGCAGAAGAGACCGGGTCGTGTCCGGCACAATCGAATTCGTATAGAGCTTGCAAAGCGATTATGCGGGCTTTCCGTCGAACGCCTGTCATAATAATCAGGTTCACGGCTCACGGTTCACGGTTAGCTGATCAGCGCCATAACCTTTGAACTGTGAATCCCAGAACCCTGAACCCGCTACAAGGGAGTCTACATCGCTGATATTGAGCACCTCGACATCCTTGCTGATTCTCTTGATCAGCCCGGTGAGTACCCGCCCGGGGCCGATCTCGATAAAGGTCGAGACTCCGACATCGATCATGTACTCGATAGAGGATTGCCAGTGGACGCAACCACACACCTGTCGCAGAATCCCACTTCTTACCTCTTCCGCTGTGGATGCGGGATAGGCGGTGGTGTTGGCAACGAGCGGAACCAGGGGATTCGAGAAATCAAATTGCGAGGCTGCTCTGGCCAGGCCTTTAACAGCAGACTGCATAAGGAAGGAATGGAACCCACCGCTGACGTCCAGCCGGATAACTCTCCTTGCGCCTCTGGCCTTGGCCAGGTCCATAGCCCACGCCAGGCCATTGTTCGTGCCGCTGATAACAGTTTGCTCGGGGGAATTGATGTTTGCGATCTCAGTGCCGGTCTCCTGACAAACCTCCTCCAGGGAGATCAGATCGAGGCCGATAATGGCAGCCATACCACCGGGGCGTTTCTCCCCAGCCTCCTGCATCAGACAGGCGCGCTCCTGGACCAGACGTATACCATCAGAGAAGCTCAACACCCCAGCAGCCACCAGGGCGGTGTACTCGCCCAGGCTGTGCCCGGCGACAAATGCTGGCCCCGTAAAAGACCCATTCCACAGGGCTGGCTGAATGCCATTCCCCTCTCCGAACGCAGCCCTCAGGCAGGCCAGGCTGGCGGTCATAACAGCGGGCTGGGTGTTCACGGTCTGGCGCAGTTTGTCCTCCGGGCCACCAAAACAGAGTCTGGAAAGTGAAAATCCAAGCGTTTCGTCGGCCTCTTCGAAGACTTGTCGTGCCCGGGGCGATACCTGAAATAGATCATGCCCCATCCCCACCATCTGAGATCCCTGACCGGGAAAGACAAAGGCGACCTTACGCATCGGTCGCCTCCGGATTGCTATTCGCCAGGCGGGCAAGGCGCTTCACTATCGCTTCCGCCTCGGCTACCATGTCATCGATGATAGTGCGAACTGGCTTTATTGATCCTACCAGTCCAGCAATCTGCCCGCTCATCAAAGACCCATTGTCTATATCTCCCTGGATCACTCCTAGCTGCAGCTTACCCTCTCCGAAACGTTCCAGGTCTTCACGGGATACCCCATTCTTCTCCATCGCCAGGAACTGACGGGCCAGCCGGTTCTTGATCACCCGCACTGGATGCCCGGTAGATTCTCCGGTAACCACCGTGGCTCTATCCTGAGCCTTTAGGATTGCCTCCTTGAATTGAGGATGGGCAATACATTCTGTAGAGCAGATGAAGCGCGTGCCCATCTGAATTCCCTGCGCCCCCAGAGCCAGAGCCGCTGCCATGCCCCTCCCATCACCAATCCCCCCAGCGGCGATCACCGGGATACTTACGCAATCAACTATCTGGGGAACCAGTGCCATCGTTGTGGTATCGCCGATATGCCCCCCCGATTCCGACCCCTCGGCTACTAAAGCATCGGCCCCTGATCGCTCCAGCCGCCGGGCCAGAGCAACGCTGGAGACCACGGGGATCACCTTCATGCCAGCCTCTTTGAATCTGCGAATATAGGCCCCCGGGTTGCCTCCACCGGTGGACACAATGGGCACATTCTCGTCCAATATGACGGTAATGACCTCCTCGAGAAATGGAGACATGAGCATAATATTTACCCCGAAGGGTTTTTCGGTTTGCTCTCTAATACAACAAATCTGCTCTCGCACCCATTCAGGCGGGGCATTACCTGCCCCAATGAGGCCCAGCCCGCCCGCTCTGGAAACGGCGGACGAAAGCTCCCAGGTGCCCAGCCAAGCCATCCCTCCCTGGATGACCGGATATTCGATGCCGAGAAGATCACACAGGATGGTCTTCATCTCTTCGAGTTTTAAGTATTAAGTTTTAAGTTTTAAGTTCCCCGCCCCGCCCTACTTAAAACCTAAAACTTAAACCTTCCTCCGGCTATTTCTTGGTTTTCTTAACCTGATAAACTTGCCTCCCGCGATAGCTTCCACATGCAGGACACACCTGATGAGGAGGTTTGGGGTCGTGGCATTGCGGGCAAAGAGATAGATTGGGCAGGGAATATCCCTGGTGACTTTGCCTGGTAGCCTGACGGTTCTTTGATGTTTTCCTTTTAGGTAGACCCATGATTGGTTAACCTCTCTTCATTCTCGGGTTCAAAGTTCCAAGGTTCACGGTTCAGCGGTTCCCCTCCCAGCCCAATCGTGAACTGTGAACCGTGAACCTATGATGGACAATGGCAGGGACCAAAATTCAGATTATAGCCGCATTTCTGACATAACCCCACACACCCTACCTGACAAAGAGGCTTTGAGGGAAGGCTGATGAGAATGTTCTGCCGCACAGCTTCAGTCAGGTCGAGGATATGATCACCGCCGATGAGTGAGTCTGGAGTCTGGAGTCTAGAGTCTGGAGTCCCCCTCCCCGTGACTCTGGGCTCTTGACTCTTGACTCCTGACTCGTTTAGTATGTCGCTCGTTGGAAAACACTCTTCCTCGATTTCAAATTCCAATGGGCATTCGAAGGCCTCCAGGCAGCGACTGCAGGTGCCCTCGATCACCGTTCTCAATTGCCCGGTGACCAGAATACTGCGGTTAGTACGGACTAATTTTACTTTCCCTCGTATGTGCAAACCTTCCCTCCCTTCGACTTCGCTCAGGGCAGGGGTGGTTTCATCAATAGAGTAGTAACGGGTATCACCCAGAGAGCCCTTAAGTTGCTGAGCAACGTTGATTTGCATGGCCATTGTTGGTAGGGTATAGGGAGTAGTAGGTAGCATGTAGCCTCCCTACCCCCTACACGCTATGCGCTACACGCTAATTGGGAACCCTAGAACTTGAACCTGGCTCGTTATCTATTCAAGATAAGTCGGTTTGCCTGATGGTATCCCTGGCTCATCTTTCTATCTGCACCCTTTTACCATGATCCAAGATGAGCCGATATCGATCAATAATTGCTCTGCCTATTATGAACTCATTGCCAATAGCAGTAATCCGTGCCTCAATATTATCAGGTAATCCTACTATTTCTACATTCCCCACATAATCCTGGCCCTCCGTGAGAGAACCGTCTCCAAACTCCCACCTTGATATGTAGTCGGGTTTCCCAACTTGTTCAGCGAGCCTCACTGGTATAATCAGATATCCATCAAATCCTGTATCAATGTATGCCCGGCTCTCGCTTTGATATGACCGAAGAATAATCCGAACCTTCAGGTAAGGATAGTCCTGGCTAACAACCAAGAAACGACCTCCACTTTCCCAGAACCTTCGAGCCTATCTTGCGAAAAGTGAAATTGCCGCTGCCAAATTTCTGCACTGCCTCTCTTAATACCTCCATGTCATTTTCTCCTGCGATGAGGCGCCCATCCTTAGCAATAGCTACATACTGGCCAAGATGGTCTGCTTCCAGATACTGGCCAAAACTGTTGTAAAGGAGATCGTCCGCCCTAGCTCTCTCCTTGAGTTCACTTGGTAGCAACGTCATAAAGCATCACCTCGTCCCGAGTCGTTAGGCTGCAGGCTATTAGTAGGCTATTAGGCTCCTTCAGCCTAACAGCCTTCAGCCTTCAGAAGTGGGATTCTCCCCATGAAACCCCCCATCTTTAGCCATCTAGCAATCGCCGAAGCGAAGGACACAACCAGCAGTGTTTCTCCACTCCTTGGAGATGTTTTCATCCCCAACTTGAACCGTGAACCCCGGAACTTTGAACCCGGATAGTTTTACCTCTATTCTAAACACAAGGCTCGCTTCTTGTCAAGCCCTGGCTCCGATGCAAACCCTCAAACGTCCAATGTTTAATGTTCAACGTTCCCAGCCCCACCCCCCCAACTTTGAACCTTGAACCTTTGATGGTGCCTCCAAGGGAATTCGAATCCCTGTTTGCGGCTTGAAAGGCCGCTGTCCTGGTCCACTAGACGATGGAGGCCCGGTTAGACTGAAGGTAGTTGGACTGAAGGCTGAAGGTAGCCTCTAGCCCTCAGTCTTCAGTCTTCAGTGCGGGTCCAGATAACCCTCACTAAGGTTCGGGTAAATGCAAAATGAAAATATTAAAATGCAAATTGCAAATTATTTCTTTTGGTGAGTAGGAGAGACTTTAGCCTCCCTGGCAGTCAGTTATGACCATTTCACGTATCAATTATGGGGTAAGGAGGGAACCTCCTCCTATTTTGCATTTTCAATTTACCCTTTGCATTTTGAAATTCCTATACCGCAAGCTAAAGTATACCAGATAGTGGGGATAGAAGCAACCGCGAGGCTCTGGTGTAAGGGAAGGAGAGATGCCTTGTTTACCCGCCGGCCATGAAGACCATCAACACAAGCTGGTCACCACTGCGCACCTTGACATCCTTGTCCTCCGGCCAGGATAGACGTTCCCCGTTGAGTATCAGGTGGTAAACAAAGTCAATTGTTCCGTCAGGATAAAACATCTCATCTTTCAGTTGCGGATATAATCGGAGCAATTCCTCCATTACCTTCTCCAGCGTATTAAAGGAAGGATCCAGCTCCACCGACGGGGTGCCGGTGACGCTTCGCAGCGCCGACATGAACTTTACCTTTATAGACACGCTTTGTCCCCCAATCTCCCTGTCAGGTTCAAGGTTCAAGGCTGTTGGCCTTGCGCTCTTTGACCTCGAACTTTGAACTTTGGCACTACCTCCCCCGCCGGCGTTTGCCGAGGATAAACCTCGGCGCTACGGCTCCCTAGGCAACCGTTGGCCCGACGAAGAACGGCTCGGCCCGAGCATCCTCTCTTTCCTCATAAACCAGCGCGCCAGTCGGACAAACTGCCACACACACCGGCCGGGATAAATCTTTACACTGGTCACACTTTATGGCTAGCTGTTTGAACAGATCCCGCATCATGCCTCCATAAGGACACACCATGACGCACATCCAGCAGCCCACGCAGCGGTCGTCATTGGTAATGATGCCTGTTCCCTCATCCTCCTCTATACAGCCAACCATGCAGGCATCTATGCAGGGAGCATCTTCGCAATGACGGCACAATTCCTGAAACTCATACCGTTCAAGGAGGTTCTGGTGTATCGCAATGCGGCCCAACCGCGGATTAGCCACCCCATCATGGGCGACAGCACAAGCATTGGCGCATATGCGGCAGCCAGAACACAGAGTCGGCCGACAATAAACCTGTCTTTGCATAAATCGTATCCGTTATCCGGGATCCGTGTCCGGACACGGTACACGTATCCCGGACACGATCTTGTTGAGTTCTTTGAGTTCGTTGAGGGGGAGAGGTGGCACTCAATAAACTCTATAAACTCTATAAACTCTATAAACTCAATAACCCGTTGAGCTCCGCCACCCTCTCGGGGGGCAACATTCCGTCTTTATCCCATCCGTGCAGGGCA
>QLUL01000003.1 GCA_018725425.1 Chloroflexota bacterium | reverse complement strand
CCATTGATTTTATCAAGGATGATGAACTGGTTGAGGTAACTCCCAAGAATATCAGGCTGAGGAAGAAGTTGCTATATGCAACGCATTAAATGTTTGCACATAGAATCCTGAGTGCTTCATTAGGATAGCTCCACCGATCAAATTGGTTGGGGTGAAACCCAGGTGGTGGAAAAGGTTTTGACATTGCCTAACCTGTAACGTAACTTTTGCGCAAATACTGGGCAAAACATCAATAGCCTTCTTCCCATCGATCAATCCCTTGTTATTTAAATGATAATAAAAGAAAAGTCTGCCAAGAAACGTCACAATGACCCGTATCTTACCGTGTATATCACCAGGCATGTCTGACAATTCGATTTTGCCATCATCATCATGATAAATGCCTTCAATGGCTTTGAGCATAATGAACCTCCCTTGATATTTGGTTGTGCCTAACGGCACGCGGTTCAGCCGCCGCCGACTCTGGCAAGAGTCACTCTAATAACCAGAAGGATTGATGGCAAGACACGCAACGCATACCCGCGCCGAAGGCGGTCGGCTGCAACCGCTTGTTAGGCCACCGCTGTTGATAATACTGTCTATACTACATCTTTGCAGACACTCGCTCACTGAGTATCAAGTTAGCGACAGGCAAGGCTAAGACTTCTAAACGAGATAAATCAACAAAGTTGCTGGCGTCCTCAATCTCAATGCCGATAACCCGATTGTGTTCGTCGAAGTCAAGCACAATGCCAGGCGTAACTTCTTCAGACTCCGTACTTACCCTCTCGACAAGTTTTAGGTAAAGCATATCAGTATCCGGGTGGTATTGAAAACCATCTTTTCCCTACCTCCTCCTCTTTTAGGGCTTAAAACGGCGATCAAAGAAAGCATTATGTTGGGACTATTGAGCACATATTCGATCCATTTCATCTTGAGATAAGGACGACGCACCATGACGCTGGTTGTGAAGTAATCCGTCGTTTCCATTAGCTATTCTTTGCCGATAGTGTTAGTGGCCCAATATTGCGATTGGTTATACATTTATTTGTGATAGGAGGTTCTTCACTTTGCTTTCAATTAAGTTACGAATTTCCCGGAATTGTTCTAATGAGTAATTTTTTGGATCTGGAATATCCCAATCTTCACGCTGTTTTGCGCTTACAAATGGACATGTTTCACCACAACCCATTGTGATGACAATATCGAAGGTAACTTTAGGTATATCATTGAGAGACTTTGAATCATGTTTGGTTAAGTCATAACCTACTTCCTGCATGGATTTTATGGCAAGAGAGTTAACTTTCCCCGAGGGCTTAGAACCAGCACTCCAAATTTCCAATCCTGCGGTATTATGTATCCGGGCAAATGCTTCGGCTATTTGACTACGACCTGAATTTTCGGTACATACAAATAGTAAACGTTTCATTAGTTTTGCTCCTGTATTTGCTCCTGTAATCGACTACAGCATCCACGCTCTTGTACACATTTACAACACGCTATGCCGAGATATGCGCCAATCAGGGGAGCTAAAATATAAATCCAGAGTTCTTGGATTTGCCCTGAAACAATTGCCGGGCCAATAGACCGAGCTGGATTCATAGATGCACCAGAAATTGGCCCAGCAAACATAGCTGATAGAGCAACAATTGCTCCGATAGCTATTCCGGCCATTAGACCTTTTTCTTTTGCACCTGTAGATACATTAATAATAACGAACATAAGGAAAAAAGTTAAAATTATCTCTAAAATAAAAGTTTGAAATATTGAGCCAGATGGTAATGTGACACCCAAAGTAGAATGTTGCGGAAAAAGAAAAAATAAAATGGTGCTTGCCAGCAATGCTCCAATAAATTGGCTTATAATATATGGTAATACTTTGTGATTTGGTAAGCGTCCTGCAACCCAGAAGCCTAATGTAACTGCGGGATTTATGTGAGCACCCGAAATATCACCTAATGAATAAATCATGGCCATTACAATTAAACCGAAAGTAAAAGCAATCCCGATATGAGCAATTACCCCACCACTAATATCATTGATAATAATTGCCCCAGTACCTGCAAACACGAGCGCAAAAGTCCCAATTAATTCTGATATATATGCTTTCATTTCGATTATTTTTCCCCTTGTTGATTTTTATGATTTGTTGGCCCCATAGACATCGTATACCTCCATTTCTGGACTATCCCAGTCCTCAGCAAAGGTTGCCAATCGTGCACGTAACTCGGCTGCGTGCACTTCGTCAATTCTACGTACCCGTAAATCAACGGGACTGGGTTCAAGAAACGTCACAATGACCCGTATCTTACCGTGTATATCACCAGGCATGTCTGACAATTCGATTTTGCCATCATCATCATGATAAATGCCTTCAATGGCTTTGAGCATAATGAACCTCCCTTGATATTTGGTTGTGCCTAACGCTCCGCATAACCCGCACGGCGCGGCGGTCGAACTGAAGCCAACTTCAAGACAGAAACCATGCCCAATTTGGTCGCCCGTTCGCTGAGGCGCGAAGCGCCGTGTCGGGTTGATGCGGTTGTTAGCTGGCGATTTTATGTTTCAAAAAAATCCCCCCCTGATACTCCGCAAACGCCACTTCCAATTCGACCTGCGTATTCATCACAATCGGTCCATACCAGTATTTGGCTAACCCTTCTGACTGTATCCATGACTATTCTCCAAGATGACCACAACTTGCAGGGAGCTAACTATTGATTATACGGAAACCGTCTTCCCCTACCGTTTCGGTATCTTGGACGGAATTCACCTAATCCACTCCAGAAGTTGCACTTACGGAAATCTTCGGTATAATATCCTCAGGGATGTTCTTTAGAGAACCCCCTCTCCCTCAGCCTTCATCGTCCGGATCGATCGCCCCCGGCCGGGCACTGGAAAAATCAAACTCGCGCCTCCGCCTCGAATCCGCTCCTCGCTCCAGGTCCCCTTCCTTAAGAAAGTAGCCAAAATGCACGGCACTCACATTTTCCTCTTTATACTTCAGGGGAAGAACCGCGGTCAACTCTTCGCCGGAGAACTCAAGGCCCACCAGGGCCATCAAACGCCCCAGCGCAATCATGTTGCCGAATATCTCGCGCCCAAACTTCTCCTCCCCCAGCTTACCAAAGGGGATTTCCTCGTCGGTGCAGAGCCCAGTCTGACACACCGTTTTTCGGGCAAGAAACCCACCTGCCTTATCAGAAAGTTTGATCAGGATGTCAGCCTCGTCAATCACAGGGTTAGTAATAGCCTCTCGGTCGAAAGTGAGGTAGGCCACACTCATGGCACCTCGCACCGAGGAATCGTAATCGTATAGCAGGCTCACCTCGTAACCAAGGTTGGTCAGCAGTGTTGCCATGGTATGGGATATCACCCGCACCCCCTGACCCCCTTCTCCGGAAATGATAATCTTTTTCATTGAACCTCCCCCTCCTACCCCTTGCGGACTATGCCTATCTCAAAAGGCTCCAGGGTCTCAGCACCGTCAGTCGCCCTCTTATAAGTCTGGCGAAAATGTTGCAGCATTTCGTAGGCGGACTTGAACCCCAGCCGGCGGCCATTGTTCTCGATGCAGTGACACATTATGTCAACAAAGGCAAATCCTGGCCAGGCGATAGCCTCCTTGATACAATTGCGAAAGTGCACCTGATGAAACACGGTGGTTCTGGCGTAGAAATACCGGCCGCCGGCCTTCATCAGATTCTGAAGATTCACCGGATCATAGGGTGCACCGCCAGGGGTGCTCACCGTCCTGGTGTCGCGCGGAGTTGTCGGACCCGCCTGGCCTCCGGTCAGACCGTACACCTGATTGCTGTTGCAGAGCACCGTCAAATCTGGATTACGTCTGGCCGCGTGAAGCAGATGGTTGCCGCCAATGCTGGTCAGGTCCCCATCACCAGAGACAACGATCACCTTGAGGTCCGGATTCACCAGCTTTGCTGCCTCGGCCACCGGCAGGGCGCGGCCATGCAGGGTGTAAACCCCATCCACGTTGAAGTAGCCGGCCATCCGTCCGGTGCACCCCACGCCAGAGATGATGGTGGAATTGGTATGACCAAGTCCCATCTCATCCATCACTGTTGCCAGTTGAATCATTACCTGCCCTATCCCACAACCAGGGCACCAACTGGTAGGGAAAAGCTCCATCTTGAGAAGGTCCTTGAACATCAGGACACCTCCTTTCCCAGGTTTTCGCTCAACCCTTTCCGCGCCAGCTCAAGATTAATTCGGCCACCAAGGAGCGGTACCCGGACAACGTCCCTCTTGACTTCACGCTCCACCAAAGAGGCATACTGACCATCGTTGGCCTCCACGACAACTACTCTTTCGTATTCTTGAGCGTATTCCCGGAGTTCATCCCCCAGCATGGGGAAGATACGTATCGGTCGAAACATCGCAAATTGACCCGCAAGCGGCGCAATAACCCTCGACACGATTCCATATGAAATCAATAGCGTGTCGCTGGAATCATTGCCCTGGCACTCAAAGTGTCTGTAGCGAGCAGCTACCTTCTCATGGCGCGCCTTGACCATCGAGAGCCACTGTTTGTATATCACCGCATCAGCGGTGCGGGGGTTACCTTTCTCATCGTGAGCCAGACCGGTAAAGAATCTGGTCCCGGTCCCCAGGGGAGGTCTGCTGCGGGCGACAACTTCTACCTCAATGGCATCCAGGTCCACCACCTCATTCAAATGTCCCACGAAGCCATCACTGAGTAGGATCGCCGGAGACAGGGATTCCTCCGCGGCATTAAAGGTGATGACCGCATAACGATAGCATTCTGCCACGGAGTTGGGGCAGAACACCAGGGGGTAGTAGTCGCCGCTGGTGCCGTAGTGGGTCTGCAATACGTCCTGCTGAGCCGGCATGGTAGGCATCCCTGTAGCCGGACCGACCCGTTGCATGTTGACCAGCACGGTGGGCACCTCCACCTCGTGGCCATAGCCGATCGCCTCCTGCATCAGGGTAAAGCCCGGACCTGAGGTAGCGGTAAAGGACTTCGCACCGGCAAGGGAGGCGCCAATAATAGCATTGCCTGCCGCCAACTCGTCTTCACTCTGTATGAACTTGAAGTCCGGATTCCGAGAAGCATGTTCCGCCGCCAAGACCAGGATCTCGGTCGAGGGACTAATGGGGTAGCCGGCGAAGAAGTTGCCGCCCGCTCGGAGGGCGCCGAGGAAGATCGCTTCAGTGCCTTGTACCAACCTCTTTATCTTCGTCCCTCCTTCGACCGCGGCTGGATAACCTCGATGGCCATATCCGGGCAAAGCCTCTGGCAGAGCCCCGTCCGGTCACAGCCTTCCAACTGCATGATAGCACCATCACGCAGAACAAGCACCTGTCGCGGGCAAGCCTCTACACAGATATGGCATCGCTTGCACCAGTCGGGATTCCATCGCACCTCGGCATAATCAACCCACCTGGATGCAGCAGTAGTCATTGGACATTTCCTCTTTGCAGCTCACATCCCCAACTCCGAACGAGTATGGATGAATGCTAGAAGATTCTCACGTGCCACCATACCAACGATATTGGCCCCATCTACTACGGGCAACTGGTTGACATCCTCGGTGGTCATCAATTGCAGCACACTGGAAAGGTCTTCGCCTGGCCCAACCCACTTAAGCTTGTCCAGGGGTATCATCGCCTCTGCCAACGTCATTCTAGACCGGAGCTCAGGTGGCACCTGCTTGATGTTATGTAAAGTTATTAGCCCCAATGCCCGATTGCCCTCCACTACTGGAAAGCAGCGGCGACCGGAGCTTAAAATGTAGTCGTCCACTAATTCCTTCAGGGTGAGTCCAGGGGGAACCGCGGGGCAATCGCGCATCATCACCTCGCTGACGCGATGGCCCTGAAGCATATCTTGAAGAACCACCTGGCGATAGCTTCCCGCAGCAAGGTTCTGGATAAACCATCCGATGAAAGCGATCCACAATCCCCCCCAGTCTCCCCAAAAGATCATCCAGATACCGCCGAAGATAAAGAGATAGCCCACGCCTCTGCCAGCGGCTGAGGCCACTCTAGTAGCACTCCGCAGGTTGCCTGTCCGCCACCAGATAATCGCCCGCAGCACACGCCCCCCATCCAAGGGGAACCCGGGGATAAGATTGAAAACGGCAAGAATGATATTGATCCTGCTCAGCCAGGCGGTTAAGGCTGCCAGAGGCTCGCTTACCTCTTGCGCCGCTAGCCAAATAGCCGCAAATGCTATCCCCAGGGCCACGCTGGTGGCCGGCCCCGCTAGAGCCACCCGAAATTCAACGCCCGGCCGCTTCGGCTCCTGGGATATCTGAGCTAACCCGCCGAGGATAAAGAGGGTGATCGAATGAACCGGAATCCCTGCCGCCTGCGCTACCAGGCTATGGGCTAGCTCATGGACCAGCACCGAGCAAAAGAAGAGAACGCTCGTGGCAAGGCCAAGGGCCACATGTACGGTCACGCTCCAGTGTGGATAGGCCGCGGGGAAGTAGCCGTCTGCCAGAACCCAGGTCACCAGGGCGAAAATGATGAACCAGGAATAATGCAACCTTATCGAGATACCGCGGAAGCTGCCCAGGGAAATTCCTGCTTTAAGCATCTTGTCCTCCTCAATGACACCCTATTTTCTGGGATACGTAATGCCCTCGATGAGGAGGACTTCACTGCTAAATCTCCTCTAGGGTCATGTCCGCCTCATTGCCACAGACCTTACAGACAAGGGTTCCCTTCTTTCCTCCGGGCTTGTCCTTGTGCTCTGCCAGGATGCTCTCCTCCTCCTTGATTATCAGGTTCGCCTCGTTGCCACAGTTTTCACAGACATAGGTGTGCTCGTGCTCTCCCGACATTTCACGTCATCCCTTTACTTAATTCGGCCACCGATCCGCTGCCCCAACTCGATGCATTCAGCCAGCTCCGACTTCTCTGGAATCCACTTAACAGCAAGTTCAGGCTCGACCATTTCGATGCCGGTTTGCTCCATCTCCTGGCATATCGCCTTTGTCGCTCCCCCACCCCATCCGTAGGAGCCGAAGGCGGCGCCGATCTTTCCCCTGGGGTTAAGCCCTTTGAGATAGCAGAGGAACTCGGCCACGGTGGGGAACATGCCGTTGTTGAGGGTCGGCGAGCCGACGATAATCGCTCTGGCATCCAGCACTTCGGTCATAACATCACTGCGGTCCGATCTTGTAAGCTCGAATACCTTGACCTCCACCCCCGCTGCAGTAAGGCCCTCCTCAATCGCCCGGGCCATTTGAGCGGTGCTGCCCCACATGGTATCGTAGATAACCAGAGCCTTGTTGATGGTCTCCCCGGCACTCCAGTTGGTATAGGCTGAAACTATCTTCTCCGGGTCAGAACGCCAGATCACGCCGTGACTGGGCGCAATCGTCCTGATAGTCAATGCCGCCAGCTTCTTCAATGCCCCGGACATCAGGTGGCCGAAGGGCATCAGTATATTGGCATAGTATTTCGCCGCTTCCTGCATCAGGACAGCGCCATCGACTTCATCATCGAAGCGCTGCGAGCTGGCCAGGTGCTGACCGAAGGCGTCGCTGGGGAACAGTATCTGATCCTGTGGCAAATAGGTGGCCATCGAGTCAGGCCAGTGCAGCATGGGGATAGGGATAAAGGTGAGTTTCCTCTTGCCTAGCGAAAGCTCGTGGCTCTCTTTGACTGGAATCAGACGGCAGTCCATATGGAAGTGTTTCTTGAGACCCGCCTCGCCGAACTTCTCCGTCGTGATAAGCTGAGCCTTCCTGGCCTCAGTCATCATCATAGGCAGAGAACCCGAATGATCCATCTCCACATGATTCGATACCACATAGTCGATATCACCAGGGTCGATAATCTCTTTGATCCGCCGCCGCATCTCAGGGAAGAACGGCGCCTTGACTGTGTCTATGAGAGCGATTTTCTCATCGATGATGAGATAGGCGTTGTAGGTAGTGCCACGATGAGTAGAATACCCATGAAAGTTCCTGATGTTCCAGTCAATGGTGCCAACCCAGTAAACGCCTTCTGTTAGCCGCACCTTGCTCACCGACTGCCTCCTTCTTTCTACCGGTCCCTACCCTGGACTTCGACTTCTGCCAAACCCATGTTTAAGCCCTACATCCTCTCAAACTCACCCTTGCCTGCCCCGCAGACCGGACATACCCAGTCATCGGGTAAGTTCTCAAATGGCGTTCCGGGCGGGATATCGCTCTCGGGGTCTCCTATCTCGGGATCATAGACATAGCCACAAACAGTGCACTCATATTTTGCCATTTTGTTAACCTCCCTTTTCTTTTCGATATACGATGGGGCTGCCTTCGGTGTGGAGCCTCTCTTTACCTGTTGATAATAGGCATAGGTTATCGGCTCGCCCTCCATGAGGGTCTCCGCCGCTACCAATTCTGCCAGAAATATGGTGTGAGTGCCGGCATCTGCCTCGGAGATAACATTAGCCTCCATGTAAGCCAGGGCATTATCCAGCACTATGGGTGCACCGGTCTGGCCTATTCTGAAATTGATGCCCCTGAGCTTATCCGTTTCTCTTCCCGACTTGAATCCAAACTTGCCGATGAAGTCCAGTGGTGTATCCTGTGCCAGGATGGAGACCGTAAATGCCCGGCTATCCTGGATAAACTCATGGGTGAGGTTGCCTTTGTTCAAGCATACGGAGATTGTTGGGGGCGCAGAACAGACCTGAATCACCGTGTTGGCAATCTGCGCGTTGAACTTCTGCCCCTTTGCGGCGCCGATGATATATAATCCATAACTTATCTTGTGCAGTGCTTTGGTATCCATTCCCTCTCCCTCAGGCACTTCAGGTGGCCCTGGCTATAAGATGCTGGCGATGACACCTCTCCCTAGACAACTCTCCTGAACTTCTCTTTTGGGGCTCCGCAGATGGGGCACTCATCGGGGAGTATGCCATCCGAGACATAGCCGCAAACCCCGCAGACATAATACTCGGTATCCACATCGGACACCATATGGTCCAGCGCCTTACTATACAGCCTGGCATGCCCCCGCTCCACATCTCGGGAATAACCGAAGATCCTCGCCACATGCGGATTATCTTCCTCACTTGCCTCCTTGATGAACCGGGGGTAGGCATTGCTGGCCAGGTTCTCCTTCTCGAAGGCGCTCTCCAGGTTCTCCTGGGTGCCGGAGATGGCGCCCAGGAGCCGAAGGTGATTGAAGGCATGCACTGCCTCTGCCTCGGCAACGGCGCGGAATAATCTCGCCAGCTGAGGGTATCCCTCCTGCTCCGCCTTCATGGCAAAGGCCAGGTTTCTCAGGTTAGCCTGAGACTCGGCAATGAAACCCGCCTTCAGGTTCTGCAGGGTCTTTTCCCCTTTGATTCCGGGCACCTCATGGGGAAGGAGCTTTTCGGCCTCGGCACCGCAGACAGGACAACGCTCCGGCTTCACCGAGCCGAGTTCCACATGGTGACAGTTAGTACACTTCCACACGACGCCATCTGCCCCCTTTTTTCATCGAGAGATACGCTCCATATTGCCTCTCACTCAATAGTTTTCCGCCATAAGCTCGTAGTAGCTCTGGGGGAAGGCACAGGCAGGGCAAACCTCCGGTGCTTCGGTTCCCGTATGCACATATCCACAATTCCGGCACTTCCACTTCACCACTTTGTCCTTCTTGAAGACCTTCCCTTCCGCGACATTTCTGAGCAAGGCCAGGTACCGATTCTCGTGCTCCTCCTCAACCTCGGCCACCTCTTTGAAGAAATCGGCGATCTCAGTGAAGCCTTCCTCGCGGGCCACTTTCTCAAATCCGGGATACATGTCGGTCCATTCATAGTTCTCGCCCGCCGCCGCCGCCTTGAGATTCTCCTTGGTTACACCGGTTCCCATAACGAAATTGAACTCCCTCCTGGCATGCTCCCTTTCGTTTTCGGCCGTCTCCAAGAATATGCCGGCAATCTGCTCGAAACCCTCTTCTTCGGCTACAGCGGCAAAGTAGGTGTACTTGTTGCGCGCCTGCGACTCGCCGGCAAAGGCGGCTAGCAGATTTTGCTCGGTCTTGCTTCCTTTCAGTTCCATTCCTCCTCCTTTTCGTATGTTTTGTGTAACTACACAGCCCCGTTCGCCCTGAGCCTGTCGAAGGGCTGTGCATGGTTCGACAAGCTCACCACGAACGGCATGACGGGTGAGTAGTTACTGTTTTGTATAGTAAGAGCATCCCCGTCTGGATGCCTATCACCCACGTTAGAAGAACTCCCTCTCGCTCTCCGAGACGGACCACACCAGCAGGTTTCACGCGGCAAACTCCCACTTTCAGCACGAGGAAGCGTGGTGCTGATGACCGCGGATAGCACCTTGATCCACCATTCTGCACAATGTAAGAAGCTCTATCCTCTCTTTGGCCTAGAACCACATCGTGGCATCAGCATCGAGAACCAGGTCGTTCAGCGTGGCGGCGCCCACAACCCTGGCTTCGTCGATAAAATCCCCCCTATCGAGGTTGAGCAACTGGGTGCTCTGTTCACAGACCAGGAATCTGACGCCCGCTGCGGCTGCCTGATCCATTATTTCCTTCACCGTGGGGAACTGGCCCTCTTTCACCTTCTCGGCCTCACCCTTCTTCACCACCGTTATTCCCAGTCCGAGGAAGTAAATGGTGGCATCGATATCCATCGCCTCGGCGGTCATCCCCAGAACGAAAGGCGAGTAGAGGCGCTTCGGCGTATCGACGCCGCTTGTTTGAACGTAGAGGATACTCTTTCTGTCAGCCATAGTTGCCTCCTATTTTTGTTTCTTGATCAGGAATCTCATCCCCTCACCTGTTTTCTCTGTTTCAAGTATTCTCTGCCCTGACCGCTTCGCCCAGGCCTTCATATCCTCCTCGGCAGCAGGGTCATCCGTCCATACCTCGAGGATCTGGCCAATAGCAAGTTTATCCATCTCCTGCCTGGTGTTTAGAACGGGCACGGGGCAGTATAAACCGATACAATCCACAATTCGATGGCCTTCTACCACAGTGCAAACTCCTTTCGATGATCTCTGCTACTGCAGGGGCTGCCCGCACTCGGGGCATTCTTTGAGTTCACTTGCCACCGCTATCTGGCAATTACCGCAATAACGCAGTACTACCGCGCACGGTTTGCACCAAGGAGAGTTCTCCACAGATATCTCCTCATCGCAGTAGGGACAAAAACACCTGCTTTCCTCCAGATATTCAGCCATTTCTCTTTCCCCTCCTTTTAGTTTTCATCTGCTTTCCCTGCCTGCTGAGGTAGTCGTCAATGGCCTTATTCAGCGCCTGGGCGCCAAGGTTGGAACAGTGATGCTTATTCTTGGGCAATCCCTGAAGTTCTTCCGCCACCAGCGCCGGGGTAATCTTCCTCGCCTCCTCCAGGGTTTTCCCCCTGGCCATCTCACTTACGATGCTGGAGACCGCGATGGCGGCACCGCAGCCGAAGGTCTTGAACTTTATATCGCTGAGGTGATTGTCCTCGACCTTGATATAGAAGGTCATCATATCCCCGCATACCGGGTTACCCTCTTCACCGATGCCATCGGCATCCTCTATCTCTCCTACATTGCGGGGATTCATGAAGTGGTCCATAACTTTGTCGCTGTAAATGGGCATCCTATCTCCCTCCACTGTGCTTCTTGAGAAATTTGGCGTAAAGAGGCGACATCTGCCTCAATCGGTCAACGATGGGCATCATGGTCTCCAGGACGTATTCAATGTCTTCCTCGGTGTTGTCCCGCATAAGGGTAAAAAGGAGTGAACTCTGCGCTATCTCCGGGGGAATCCTCATGGCAGTTAGCACATGGGAGGCTTTGAGTGCCCTGGAGGTGCAGGCAGAGCCGCTGGAAGCAGCAATGCCTCTGCTTGATAGTAGCATAAGCATAGCCTCTCCTTCAATGAATTCGATGCAGAAGCTGGCATTCCCGGGGAGTCGATTATCCGGGTGACCGGTGGGGAGGACATGCCCGATGCGAGAGGTCATACCTTCGATCAATCGTTGGCGCAGGCCGGATAGATACCCTGTTCTATAAGGCATATCCATCTGTGCCAGCTCTGCGGCCTTCCCCATTCCAACGATTGCGGGCACATCCTCGGTTCCCGCTCGCCTCCCCCCCTCCTGCACCCCTCCATCGAGCAGGGGAATGATGCGCACTCCCTTGCGAACCCACAGCGCCCCGGCTCCCTTGGGACCGTAGAATTGGTTCGCTGCAAGGCTGAGGGCATCGACTCCGATGTCCTTGACATCCACGGGTATATTCCCCACAGATGCCACCGCATCGGTATGAAATACGATCCCCCTACCTTTCAACAGCTTCGCTATTTCCTCGATATTCTGAATCGTACCCACCTCGGCATTGGCATGCATGATGGAAACGATAATGGTGTCTTCCCGGATGCTCTTAGTCAGTTCATCCAGCTTGACCAACCCGTAACCGTCCACCGGAACGCTAGTCACCGCGAAGCCCCACTTCTCCAGGGTTCTGGCCGAGTGCAACACCGAGAAATGCTCGATGGCCGATATTACGATGTGTTTGCCCCTCGCCTGGTATGCCTGAGCCAGGCCCTTGATGGCGAAGTTGTTCGACTCAGTGCCGCCGCTGGTGAAGATTATCTCCTCGGCCTGGCCTCCAATCAGATCGGCTAACTTAGCTCGGGCTCCCTCTATCGCCTCCCTCGCAGCATCTCCCCAGCCGTGAATCGATTGGGGATTTCCATAGGTATCCCTGAGATACGGAAGCATCGCTTCCAGTACCTCCGGATGCAGAGGAGTTGCGGCAATGTTATCGAGGTACACCTTCCTCATTCGATTATCCTCTCGGGGAGTCTAGAGTCATTGAGTTTAGAGTTCTGAGTTTCGAGGCCTCTCCCCTTCCCCTCTCGATACTCCTCAAAGCTCAATACTCGATACTCAATACTCAATACTCGATACTCGATGCCAGCCTCTTGCCGGCGTCGAAGGCATCTTGCAAGGCAGTCGGATGCTCCTTTATGGCTTCTTTCTCATCTATCATGGCGAAGGTGACTTCTCCCGCCAGCACCATATCAAGCACGATGAAAAAACTCTTGATCGTGGCCAGCGAGGGCTGAAAGAGCTTAGAGAACCCGGTTCCCCCTACGGAGATGAAAAGTCCTTTGCGCTCCCGACCAGGGCTTATCGCCACCGGTCGTTTCAATACGTATTTCATCGCCCAGAGCGCCTGGCAGCGATCGATCATCATCTTGGTCTGGGCGGTGAGTCCCATGAAGAACACCGGGGAGGCAATAATCAGCCGATCGGACTCCCGGAGCCTGGTGTATATCCACTGCATATCGTCCTCGATGACACACCGTCCGTCTTCCAGACAACCGCCGCAGTGCCTGCAAGGGAAAATATTGAGGCCATGCAGCACCACGACTTCCGTTTCGGCACCGGCACCCCTTGCTCCTGCCACTGCCTGCTCCAGCAGTAGATCGGTGTTGCCACCACGCCGCGGGCTGCCGGCGATGCCAAGGACTTTCATGGTGCGCCGCCATTACTCCTTTTTCAGTTTTTGGTAGACTTCTTCCCCGACACACTCTATGGCATACTTACACCACTGGACACAGGACTCTAAGTCACTGTAAGCGGTAAATCCGCAGTTGCTACATGCTACCTGCATCTCATTGGAGAAGATCTCTATTTCTTCACCACATTCGGGGCACTTCTTTATGGTAATCGTAGGTGTTCGCACATCAGCTGAGCCTGGACACTTTTCAAACATCGTTATCACCTCCTGATGTTCTGGCAGTTCAGCAGCCAGCAATCGCTTTAGCTGCTAGATCCTCTGCAAATAGCGATGTGCCGCAAGTGACGCCTTAGCTCCTTCCCCTGCAGCAATGACAATCTGCTTCTCAGGAACATTGGTCACGTCGCCGGCGGCGAAAAGGCCGGCGACGTTCGTCTCATTGCCATAATTGACCTCGATCTCCCCTGCCCTGTTGCGATTGACCACATCCCTGGCCAGATCTGAATTCGGGATTAGCCCGATCTCGACAAAAATACCGCCGACAGCCAGTTCATGCGTCTCCTTACTCTGAAGGTCTCTAATAGTAATGCCCTCCACCCGATCCCTTCCCACTATCTCTAACACTTCATATTCCAGGAAGAGGCTGAGATTCGGCGCTGGGGATATCTTGTCTATGAGCACCTGGTCTCCCGTGAGGGGCGTGATGGACACCAGGTCTACATGCTCGGCTATCTTGACCATTTCCTCGGCGGCTCCCAGAGCAGAGTTCCCCCCGCCGATTACCGCCACCCTCTGGCCGGCAAATATGGGGCCATCGCAGATGGAACAGTAGGTCACTCCTCTGCCTCGGAGCCTTTCCTCGCCGGGGACATTCAGCGGGCGAGGCCGCTTTCCGGTGGCGACAATCAGCGCCTTCGCTTGATAGGTTGCACCATCATTGGCCTCAACCTCAAACCCGCCATCTATTTTCCTTATGTGCGTAGCACCGGGCCCGATCTTCATCTCCAGGGGAAATTGCCTCACCTGCTCCTCGAACTTCTGCATCAGCTCCGAGCCCTCAATGAACTGGTAGCCCATGTAGTTCTCAATCCCCATGGTCCAGACCACCTGTCCCCCGATGTCCTTGCTCAGGAGCAGGGTCTCAATTCTCTTCCGGGCTGCATAGACCGCAGCCGTCATTCCCGCCGGCCCACCACCGACGATAATTAGCTCATACATCGCCCTCTCCTTAAGCTATAACATATTCAAGGCAACTCTAAAAACTCCCGTAATCTGCCTCTGCGCTTTATTTAGAGTCCCAGCTTCTCCTTCAACTGCTCTTGATTGAAGCCGATCACAATATCACCATCTATCTCCAGTACCGGCACGCCCATCTGGCCTGACTTCTTGATCATCTCGTCCCGGGCAACTTTATCTACGGCTACATTCAAGTCCTGATACGGAATGCCATTTTTGTCCAAGAAACTCTTGGCCTTCTTGCACCAGGGGCAGGTGGGAGTGGAATAGATTCTTACTGCCTTTTCTGCGCCCATATCTTTCTCCTTTCCTCCGATTGCCTATCGATCAGGATGAGCATTCGACTCCTTACATCCCCCGCAATCCTGGCAGAATCCGTAGAATTCCAGGCGATGGCCCAAAACCTCAAGACCAGAATCCTCCGCCACCCTCTTATCGAGATCGCCATTCACTTGCCCATCAATATCGCAGACACGCCCACATTTGATGCATCTAAAGTGGTAATGGGGCTGGCAGTTGCCGTCGTATCGGGTGGGAGCACCGCCAAAGCTCAACTCAATAATGGCACCTTCCGCTTTAAGCATGTTGAGGTTGCGATAGATCGTGCCCAGGCTGATATTCGGTATCTCCCTGCGCACCTCCTCGTAGATCCAGTCGACCGAGGGGTGGGAAGTTGTCCTCCGCAAAATCCTCAGCATAGCCTCTTTTTGCTTTGAACTTCTCGACATAATAGTAATTGTTATTATTATATTACAACACCTTGGCCTTTTTGTCAAGGCGATGTTGTCGAGTACTTTTGAGATTCGGTCATGACTTGACTTCGTGCTGGATTTTAATTGTAACTTCAATTGAAAATCGGCAGCGGTTATGCTTACAATATTAGTAAGCCTTCAGCTATCAGCGGTCAGCATTCAGCAATTACAGGTAGGGACTTTAGGCAGAACAGAACTCCACTCCTGATGGCTGAGAGCTAACGGTTGAACGCTTACTAATGTATATTCGGCAAAGCCTGGAGCAGATATACCGGCGGCTTCTGGATCGCTACGGCCTACAGCACTGGTGGCCAGCCGATGAGCCCTTCGAGGTGATTATCGGGGCTATCCTGACACAATCCGCGGCCTGGGCAAACGTGGAACAGGCCATCATCAATCTAAAGGAAGCCGGAGCTCTGAACCCCGCCACCTTGAATCGAATCCCAATTGATGACCTGGCTCGTTTCATTCATCCCTCAGGCTACTATAATGCCAAGGCACGCAAGATTAAGGCGTTCGTTGAGCGGCTGGGCGCAAGCTATGGGGGGTCATTAGAAGGGATGTTGGCTCTCGACATAGATGCACTTCGCCGCGAGCTTCTCTCCATCTATGGGATCGGGCAGGAGACTGCCGATTCCATAATCCTCTACGCTGCCCGAAAGCCGATATTCGTCATCGATGCCTATACACGCCGCATCATGAGTCGGATAGGACTGACCGCTGATGAAGGCAACTATGCTGCCCTGCAGGCGCTGTTCATGGAGAATCTCCCTTCCGATGAGAAGCTCTACAACGAATACCATGCCCTGCTTGTCCGGCACGGCAAAGAGGCGTGCAAGACATCTCCCCTTTGTCATCACTGCTGCTTGAGTGATTTATGCCAGTTCTAAAGACTGACAGTCACGTCTGGCGCCATTTGCAATCCTTTCCCCTGTGGTATATAGTCAATATAGTCTCTACTCAGGTTCAAAGTTCCAAGGTTCACGGTTCAAAGCCTGTCCTGATCGAAGTCGAAGGGTTAGAGAGCGATAAGAAGCAGTAATTAGTGAATGGTGAATGGTAATTGGTATCGAAAAACCTGATCACCAATCACCGAACTTTGTGCTTTGGTGTCTTTGTGGCAAACCAGTTGGTTATGGTGGGTCAGGAGAGAGTGAAAGTGACGCAATTGGAACTGGCAAGAAGTGGAGTTCTCTCGTCTCAGATGAAGATCGTGGCTGAGAAGGAGGGGATGGATCCCGAATTGCTGATCGAGCGCGTGGCCGATGGTTCGATCGTCATCCCGGCCAATGTCAATCATCATGGGCTTGATCCCTGCGGCATCGGCAAGGGGCTTCGCACCAAGGTCAACGCCAATATCGGCACCTCTCCCGATTTCGGCGATATCGAAACGGAACTCCAAAAGCTGCAAGTATGCATTGATGCCCGGGCCGATACGGTTATGGATTTGAGCACTGGCGGCGAAATCACCGCCATCCGTCGGGCCATCCTGGATAAGTGTCCCCTCCCCCTGGGGACAGTTCCCATCTATCAAGCGGCCGTTGCGGCCATCGAAAAACATGGGGCCATTGTCAGCATGACCGCCGACGACATGTTCGCCGCCATCGAAGAGCACGCTCGGGATGGGGTGGATTTTGTTACGGTACACTGCGGGGTAAACCAGAAAACCATCGCCAGACTGAAGGGAGACCGGAGACTCACTGATGTCGTATCCCGAGGTGGATCCTTCCTCATCGGCTGGATACTACACCATGAACGCGAGAATCCCCTCTACGAGCAGTACGACCGCTTGCTGGAGATCGCCAGGGAATTCGATGTGACCCTTAGCTTGGGCGATGGGCTGCGTCCCGGAAGTCTCGCCGACGCTTCGGATCGAGCGCAATTCGAAGAGCTTCTGACCATCGGAGAGCTGGCCGACAGGGCCCGCGAGGCGGGTGTCCAGGTGATGGTCGAAGGGCCGGGACACATGCCGCTGGACCAAATCGCGGCCAACGTCCAGATTCAAAAGCGGGTTTGCAATGGGGCTCCCTTTTACGTGCTCGGGCCGCTGGTTACCGATGTAGCTGCTGGTCATGATCACATTACGGCCGCCATCGGCGGGGCAGTGGCCGCTGCCGCCGGCGCCGACTTCCTGTGCTACGTCACCCCTTCAGAACACCTCGGCCTACCGGATGCCGATGAGGTGCGGGAGGGAGTGATGGGGGCACGCATTGCGGCCCATGCCGGAGATATAGTCAAGGGAATCAGGGGTGCCCGGGAATGGGATCGTCAGATGTCCACCGCACGGAAGAAGCTCGACTGGGATAGTCAGATCAAACTCGCCCTTGACCCCCAAAAGGCAGCCCAGATTCATGCCCGCCGACCAACCGCTGGCGGTGGCTGCAGCATGTGCGGGAGTTACTGCGCCATGGAACTGGTGAGTGAATACTTAGGTAGTCCAAAGAAGGAGTGCACCTAATCAAGGAGTTTTAACTATTAGTTGACTTTGTGTTTGTTATGTGTTATAATAGCTCATAATGAATACAAAGAATTATACGCCAAAAGAGTTCGCACAACTGGTTAGAAGAAGTGTTCAAACCCTCCAAAGGTGGGACCGACAAGGAATACTCAAGTCTAAAA
>QLUL01000299.1 GCA_018725425.1 Chloroflexota bacterium | reverse complement strand
CAGTTTTTGCTACCCTTTCCTCTTTAGCAGCCATGAGTGACCTCCTTCCTCTTTAAATTTGCTACCCCACTTAATAGAAATTGCTGAAAAATCATTTTTAGCGGTCTTTTGTAATTAGCCAACCCGTTCGGCGACCCTCAGTTTGGCACTTCGGCTGCGCGGATTCGCCTCCATTTCATCAACTGTGGGCCGGATAACCCCCTTGCTTGCTAATCGCAATCGGGGAGTATGCCTGCAGATGCATACCGGCGTTTCAGGGGGGCAGATGCATCCCTTGGCCTCACGGCTCATAAACTCTTTGACCGGGCGATCCTCCAGAGAATGGAAGCTGATGACCACCAGCCTGCCCCCGAATCCAAGCAGATTAACTGCCTGTTCCAACGCCAGCATGAGGTTCTCCATCTCACGATTTACCGCGATGCGCAGCGCCTGAAAAGTCCTGGTTGCCGGATGTATTCTCCCCCTCTCTCCATTCACTGCTCTTGCCACGATTCCGGCAAGCTCTAAAGTGGTCTTGACCGGACGGCTTTCCACGATGCATCTTGCAATCCGACGACTTCTCCGCTCCTCACCGTAACTCCAGATAAGCATGGCGAGGTCGTTCTCCGGGAAATCGTTGACGATCTGGGCGGCGGTGAGCTCCTGGTCGGGACTAAATCGCATATCCAGCGGGCCATCCCGCTGAAAACTAAATCCTCGTTCTTCGCCGGCAAGCTGAAGAGAGGAGAGACCTAGATCGAATAGAACACCGTGGACGGGACGGAAGTTATGCTCCGAGGCGACCTTCTCCAAACGGGCGAAGTTTTCGTTGATCAGAAGCATGGATTTCTGGTACTCTCGAAGCGTGAACTGGGCGGTTTTTATCGCCTGTGGATCGGCATCGAGCCCCAGAAGCTGTCCCCCGGGGGAGCTCCACTCGAGGATCGCTGCGGCATGTCCCCCCTGACCCACGGTGCAATCAATGTAGCGCCCCCCAGGCTGAACCCGGAGCGCCTCGATAACTTCCTTGAGCATCACTGGTTGGTGCCACTGTTCCATTAACGCCACTCCATCCCCTCCGCAATCTGCCAGGCTTGTTCATCCATGAGCAACTTTTCCCTCTCCCACAACTCCTTGCTCCAGATCTCAAGGTGCTTATTGCCTCCTGCTATAACGGCCACATCTTTGATCCCGGCATATTCTCGCAGGGGAGAAGGGAGAACCACGCGGCCCTGTCGATCGAGTTCGGCGCTGAAAGCCCTGGCGAAGGTGAACCGAATGATCCTCCGGTTCTTATCCAGCGTCGTTGGAAGGTCGGCGAATCTATCGCAGATTCGCTGCCACTCTGGCAAAGGATAGGCTAGCACACACCGGTCAAATCCACGCGCAAGCACCAGCCCGTCCTGGAATACCTTGCGGAGCTTGGCCGGGATGGCTACTCGACCTTTCTGGTCAATTCGATACTCGTACTCGCCCAGGATCATAGGTTGCAGTATTCTCCCACTTTAACCCACAGTATACCACATCTCCCCACCTCTCGTCAATACCCTAACCCAAACAAAGATGGAAGTCAATTCATCTCCTTGACAAACCGCTGTCCCCAAGGTATATTCTAATCGAAGCGATCAGAGTCGGTAGCGGGTAGTGGTGGGTAGTGGGGCTACACGCTATGCTCTACACACTAAGGAATGGTTATCACCAGCATACAGACAGATACAAGCATCTTTGCCGAGGCGGAGGCGACGGCTATTCTAGCCCGCCTGCGAGCATTTCTTGCCTCGCAGGAGAT
>QLUL01000298.1 GCA_018725425.1 Chloroflexota bacterium | reverse complement strand
ATGAAGATTTACAAAGCCTTGAATCGGTGAAGCCGACGCCATTTACCTTCACCCGCTGGGTGGAGCCATTTGACTCTGTGTTCACGGATGCAGGAAAGGGTTCCAATGCAAATTCTAAACACTATTGGCAGAGAGGATATCGCCACCGTCTACATTGCGGATCTGGGGCAAGGCAGGCTGGTGGAATTCGTGGAATCCACGCAACCACCTATACCGCGGGATAAGAAGTGGGTTCTGATCGTCTCCACCCTCCTCGGCTGCCCGGTCAAATGCCTCATGTGCGACGCCGGCGACGACTATAAAGGCAGGCTATCCAAAGAGGAGATGTTCCTCCAGATAGACTATCTTATCAAGAAGCGATTCCCCGATGGGGTGGTGCCCGTTGAGAAGTTCAAGATTCAGTTTGCCCGGATGGGAGAGCCCGCCCTTAATCCCAGCGTCATCGATGTCCTCGATGAGATGCCGCTGCGCTATGATGCCCCGGGGTTTATCCCTTCGGTCTCTACCATCGCCCCGTGTGGCGCCGACGGCTTCTTCGAACGACTGCTTGAACTCAAACGTCGTCGATACTACGGAGGCCGATTCCAGCTTCAATTCTCTATCCATACAACCGACGATGAGCTGCGCCACAAAATCGTCCCGGTGGAGAAGTGGAGTCTTGCCCGGATTGCTCGCTACGGCGAGTCTTTTTACCAGAATGGGGACCAGAAGATAGGCCTGAACTTTGCCCTCGCTGAGGGGGTGCCCGTCAATGCTAAGGTTCTCCGGGATTACTTCTCCCCGGAGAAGTTTTTGATCAAGATAACCCCCATAAACCCCACCCACCACGCGGTGCAGAACGAGCTCAAGTCCTATATTGACGCCTATAGCGAGCGGAAAGATTACGAGATCATCAAAGAGCTTCAAGCATCTGGATACCAGGTTATCCTGAGCATCGGGGAGGTGGAGGAAAACCGCATTGGCAGCAACTGCGGGCAGTATGTGATGCAGCATCTGAGGGCAAAGGTGGCGGTCGGTACCAAGGGCTATGACTATTGGAAAGAGGGCAGAAAATGAAGGTTTCACTCAAGTGGCTGAGGGATTACGTCAAGATTACCTCCTCCCCGGAAGAGCTGGCAGAAAAGCTAACCATGGCCGGGCTCGAGACCGGTGGCATCGAGACTATCGGCGAGGGGTGGGAGAATATCTCTATCGGAGAGGTCATTGGCCTGGAAAAACACCCCCATGCTGATCGGCTTCAACTTGCCACCGTGAGGATAGGCCAGGAGCAATACACCGTGGTTTGCGGTGCTCCCAATATCAGTGTTGGCATCAGGGTTCCCTTCGCCAGGCTGGGAGCAAAACTCTACGATGGGCGCACAGGTAAGCTTGCTGAACTCAAGCCGGCGAAGATTCGCGGCGTCCTCTCCGAGGGAATGGTCTGCTCTGAAAAGGAGCTCGGAATCTCCGATGACCATGAGACGATAATGATCCTCTGCGAAGAAGCCCCCCTTGGGGCACCACTTGCGCCGTACCTGAGCGATGCCATACTCGATGTCAAGGTCACTCCGAATCGCCCCGATTGCCTCTGTATGATTGGCATCGCCCGTGAGGTCGCCGCGCTGACCGGGTCAGAGGTGCGCCTACCCGAAGTGCTCTATGAAGAAGGGGAACCCCCGACTGATGAGATGATCTCCGTCGAGATCCTTGACCCTGACCTTTGCCCGCGATACTGTGCCGGCGTTATCACCGGGGTTAAGATCGGCTCATCCCCACAGTGGATGCAGGAGCGT
>QLUL01000297.1 GCA_018725425.1 Chloroflexota bacterium | reverse complement strand
CCGCATACGCCCTGGTATGCATCGGCCGGAAAAGAGGTTCGCTCATCGCCAGCTACCGCTATCTGATACTGGCGTCAATTGGCACCAGTCTCATACTTCTGGGTACCGGCTACCTCTACGTAGTCACCGGTACGCTCAACATGGCGGATCTTGCCGCCAGACTCCCCGCCCTTTATGACTCCTGGGTAGTAATTGGCGCTATGGCCTTTCTCGTGGTGGGTTTCGGTATCAAGACTGCTCTTTTCCCCCTGCATACCTGGCTGCCCGACGCGCATTCCATCGCGCCAGCGCCGATAAGCGTCATTCTTTCTGCACTGGTGATAAAAGTGGGCGCCTATTCGCTCATCAGAGTACTTTTCTCTATCTTCGGGGTTGAATTTATCACCGGGCCGATACCTATTGCATCGGTGCTGACATGGGTGGCGGCGGTGGGCATACTCATGGGTTCCCTGTTCGCCATATCGCAAACGGATATCAAGAGGATGTTAGCCTATTCCAGTGTGGCCCACATCGGCTATGTGATACTGGGCATTGGATTGGCCGTGGAGATGGGCATGACGGGGGGAATACTTCACATCTTCAACCATGCCCTGGCAAAAGGGTGTCTCTTCTTCTGCGCCGGGGCGGTGATCTATCAGACCGGGATTCGCAGCATAGACGATTTCCGTGGTTTAGGCAGTAAGATGCCGGTTACGATGGCAGCCTTCACCCTGGCAGCGGCCTCAATGGTAGGAATCCCACCGACCGCCGGGTTCATGAGCAAACTCTATCTCGCCCTGGGGACTCTGGAAGCAGGAGCGTGGGTTTTCCTCATAGTCATACTGGTCGGCAGCTTTCTGACCGCGGTATTCTATCTCCGGGTTGTTAACCTCATCTACTTTGGTGAGTCAAGAGTCAAGAGTCAAGAGTCAAGAGTCGGGGTGGGGGACTCCAGACTCCAGACTCCAGACTCCAGACTCTTTAGGGAAGTCCCCCTCACGATGCTGATACCCATAATTATCCTGGCGCTGGGGTGCACACTCTTCGGCATATTTGTATTTATACCCCTATCAGTGGTGGAGCCAGCAGTTAAGTTGTTGTTGGGAAATTGAGTATCGAGTTCTGAGTATTGAGTATTGAGGAGGAGAGGTGGGCGGCCTCAGAACTCAGAACTCTAAACTATGTCATATTTACCGGTCATTGCAGTGCTGGCACCGATGCTGTTGGGCATTGTGGTGTACTATGTCGGGGGAAAGTCCGAAAAGGCGAGAGACATCCTCTCCATCGCCACCTGTGTGGGGTCTTTTCTGGCCGTCGCGGCAATGGCTCCTGCCGTCCTCGGTGGCAAGGTTATCGAATTCGTGCTGGTCTCCGGGGAGATTGCCCCCGTCGAAATCGCCTTCAGGGTGGACCAGCTCAGCTTGACTATAGCTCTGATGTGTTATCGGTGCCGCGTGCAAGGCAGGCATCTTTCCGGTGCATGTCTGGCTGCCAGTGGCACACCCAATAGCGCCCTCTCCGGCGAGCGCCATACTCTCCGGGGTGCTGGTCAAAGAGGGTTGCTATCTCATGATACGGGTAATCTACGATGTGTTTGGAGCGGACCTGGTGGCCACGACTGGCCTCCACGTCGCTCTGGCGATACTCGCCGGATTTACCATGCTCTTTGGCGCGGCAGTGGCCATCAAACAGACTGATCTAAAGACCATGCTGGGCTACTCGACCATTGCACAGATGGGATAGATCTTCCTGGGGATGTCATTCCTTACCATGAGCGGACTGCAGGGAGCGATAGTGCACATTATCCACC
>QLUL01000296.1 GCA_018725425.1 Chloroflexota bacterium | reverse complement strand
TATAAAGGGAGTCTAAAAAATACAAAGAATTCTCGGTGTCTCTGTGCCTCCGTGGTGAATAGTCACCTTGCAATCAGGTCCAACTACGTAATAGTTGGTAATAGCGCCGCGGCGGTTGGGGCCATTGAGTCTATCCGCAAGATAGATCGAGATGGCGCTATAACTGTAGTAAGCGACGAAAAGCACCACGTTTATTCTCGCCCGCTGATAGCCCACTATCTGGCAGGAGAGGTTCAAGAAGAGCGTATGGCGTACCGCCCCGCTGATTTTTATGAAAGGCATAACGTCGAGACGCGCTTGGGGGTTAATGTAACCCGGATAGATACCGACGGTCAAAACCTGATTCTGAATGATGGGTCCACTCTCCATTACCATCGTCTGCTGATATCAACCGGGTCGAAGGCAATGAAGCCGCCGCTAAGGGGAAGCGATCTAGAGGGCGTGGGCATTTTCCAGACCTACGATGACGCCCGGCAGATTATCTCCAGGTTAGCCCGCGGCACCAAAGCGGTGGTAATTGGCGCCGGTCTCATCGGGCTGCGGGCGGCCTACGGTCTTCAGGAGGGGGGAGCGGAGGTGACCATAGTGGAGCTGCTTCCGAGGGTGCTAAGCCGCATCCTGGACGTTCAGGGTTCCCATATAGTTCAGGGCATCCTGAGAGAAGGGGTATTAGAGTCTTGACCGATCGCTCGGTGGCTGAGATCACCGGGGGTAATGGAGAGGTGCGGGGATTGGTTCTGGATAACGGTGAGCGTCTAGAGTGCGGCATCGTCATTATCGCTACCGGTGTGGTTCCCAATGTTGACCCGGTGAAGGATACCGTCATAAAAGTTAACCGGGGAATCCCTGTCAACCAGTTTTTCCAGACCAATATCTCCAATATCTTTGCCGCCGGCGATGTCGCGGAAACCTTCGATATCCCCCGGGCCAGCGGCATGGTGAATGCTAACTGGCCCAATGCCCATGAGCAGGGAAGATATGCCGGATTGTGCATGGCAGGCAAGATGGTGCAATATCCCGGTTCTTTAGGTATGAATTCAGTTTCCTTATACCATATTCCCATCGTGTCTCTAGGGATCTTTGACCCCGAATCTGAGGGCATTCGCGGGGTTGACGTAAAGATCAGGGCTAACCTGGAACAAAATATATACCAGAAACTGGTGTTTAAGGACAACCGGTTGAAGGGAGCGATATTTATTGGCGACCTCGGTTACTGTGGCGCCGTTAAGGATTTGATCAAAGAGCAGTCCCTGGTGGGAATAATAAAGGACTCGATTCTGGAGGAGAAGTACCAGTTGTACGCTTTCCTGCGCAAGAAGCGGCAGGAAAAAATGGAAGGCAAAGACATCGAGTGGCCGGAAACTTACTCATCTACTCAGCGCTACCAGAAGAGTTTCAATGAGGAGAGCTGGACGGAAAGGGAAAGGGATAGAAGGATATGGTGAAGGATTCCTCTCCCTTGATGGGAGAGGTTAGGTGAGGGTGAAGGCCTCAATACTCAATACTCACATGGACAGACCACTTTGTATTAATGCGGTGGTGAACCTCACCGACCGTACTGTGGGGCTAATAGAAACTCCGGAGGAGCTGATCAGGAATTTTGTCGGGGGCAGGGGCTTGAACGTGTACTATCTGTACAAGTACTTGAAGCCCCAGTCCGATCCCCTATCTCCAGACAATGTCCTGATTTTGGGGACCGGGATGCTAACCGGAACGATGGCACCCAACAGTGGGCGGCACAGCGTCTCCTGCAAGTCGCCTGAGTCCGGTATCCTGGGGGATTCCAACATCGGGGGCT
>QLUL01000295.1 GCA_018725425.1 Chloroflexota bacterium | reverse complement strand
TGCCTGCACCGGATTATCTTGCTCGATATACCTCTTCCCCTCCTCCAGAAATTCCCTGATTTTCATTGTCACTACGGCGGAAGTGATTAGTGATTAGTGATTAGTCACCAGTCACCCTCGTCATTTGTGCCTCACAGATATACAGACGAAATCTCTGGGCAAAATGTTCCATAATGCCCAAAAGATGTTCCGCCGCATTATCTGTCCAGTGGACTCTCATTTCGTGAGCCCAAATCTGGAACGAACCTCCTCCACACTTATTGTTCGTCCAGCTTTACTATCCTCAAGTCCAGCCTCTATTGCCTGACAAACGTAGATTTTATACATCACATCATCCCACGTCGCGTTTTCAGAAAGGTCATCCAACAAACGTTGAGCCTGGTATTTGATACTGACTCTTTGCATATTTCAAACTCCTTATCGCGGTAGAATGAGTCAGGAAAAAGTGTGGGGGTTTATTCCTCACTCTCTATCTGCCTTTTCAGTGCCACCAACAATGACTTGGCGAACTCTTTGTCAAGCCCACCGTCCATAAGCACCTTGACCACTCTATCTGCTACCCTATCAGCCAAGAGTGAAATGCTCCGCTCTAAAGCCTCATCTGCAACTGTATCAGAAAACCTTTTAGTCTCCACTTCACTCCTTTCGAGCCCCCTAAATGGCAAGCACGACCTCTGCCCGCTTTAATCTCTCGCTGATGGGGTCTACCTCCAACCGAAGCCCCTCTAAGGTATAAACCCCAAGCGCCTGGGCATCTTCTTCCAGGGCGAAAACAACTATTGTCGTTGCTCTTAAACCTTCATATTCAACAACCGCCTCACCAATTTCCCGCTCTATCTCCCGGCCCTCGATGGTCTTGAATCTCCACTTCCCCTCAGCCGCCAGGCCCAGCCCCTCCAGGACATCCTTTCTGATCCAGCTATACGTGGAGCCGGTGTCTACCAGCAGAGAAACTTTCCTGGACCGGGAGAGCGTCTTATCGTATATGGTTAAAGAAACGTATGAATGCCCCATTCCTGCAATATCCCTCCATGGCTTTACAGGCGAAATTTCTCGCCAAAAGGTTCCACTTAAGCATGCACCGCCGGTCCACGTATGTGCTCAAGTAAAAGGACATTCACCAGGGTTTCAACCGAAACCCCCTGGGCGCGCGCCCGCTGCGCAAGCTCGCTCGCTACTTCAGGCAGAATCGCAACACGCATCGCCCGCTTTCTGGATGTCTCGAATCGAAACCATTCCCCATCATCTTCCATGAAATCAGCGGTATCGAGATTATCCCAGAATGATGCCTCTTCTTCATAAGTTTTGAACTCAGGTAAGTCTAATCGGGCCATTTCCGCAATCTCCTGTAATTTCGTTTCTCGGCGTCAGTCATATTTCGAGCCGTAATGGGCTTAAACACCGTGCCTTCGACATATTCCAAAACGACGAACAAGTAACGACCTTCATTAGTCTGTCCATAGAGCCGATAGCGATTACGGCCTTCCCGATGGGCCAGATGCACAGGATCTTCGCATACTTCCCAAACTTCATCCGGTTTGACACCGTGCATGGCAACATGCTGAACGCGATAATCGTCCCAATCCAAGCTGCTGATATACATGAATCACTCTATTCACTCACAACCCGGCTGCGCTGTGCATAACCCCTCTCTTAGCCAGGAGTCGCTAGTCGCCAGTCCCCCACCTGCTTATACAGACGAAATCTCTGGGCAAAATGTTCCATTGTTACAGTTGCTAGTCGGTGGTCACTCGTCACGATTCCTTCGATCTCCGCTTCTATCCGCCTCAGCCAGACTTACC
>QLUL01000294.1 GCA_018725425.1 Chloroflexota bacterium | reverse complement strand
ATATATAATCGGCGATTACCTCGTAGTTTGCCCTGCCGGGGAGCGTGGCAAAGATATTGGCCACCTTGATCGCCGCTCCGGCGATATGAGCATTGGCCACGCACGAGCCAACATTGAGGATACAGCCGGCATCGAAGTCAGGGGGATACTTCTCGTAGATCGTTTTCCCCTCCTCATCCTTCTTCATGGCGGCTGACATAGCGGCACACCCGGAGAGGCATACGATATATTTCCTCTTGGCAAACTCCTCCGCCATCTCGGCAACATCCCCTGCGTCGGGGTAGTTGGAGCAGCCAACGAAGGCGACAATCCCGGGGATCGTTCCCAGAACTATGGGGCTGCCGACCTTCCTTATCTCCACATCGTGGATGGGGCCGCGTCCGGAGCGGATCTTGAAGGTCTCCTTGGTGGCCACGGACTGCATTATCTTGACGACGGGCAGGTGACGGGGGCATTCCTGCTCGCACTTCCCACAGGTGAAACACTGGTTGAAAAGGGTGCTTAGCCGCTCAAGATTGCCCTCGGAAGCCAGTTTCATCCCTTCGTGGATGGGCAGAAGGTTAGGGCAAGCCTGGCTGCACACTTTACATTCCTTACAACCTTTAGCCAGCTCCTGTACCTCGGCCTCACTGATGAACTCTTTCTTTCGCCGGGGAGCGATCTCGATGGCTACCCTGGCGGCTACTTCGCCCGCCTTCTCGGGGTCCAGTATGAGAAACTGCTTCCCCTCATCGACCATTTCCCGGACTATCTCGTCGGTCTTCCTCTCGGTGGCATCCTCAAGCCCGTAGCAGATCTTGTCCGAGGTAGCGATCACGGCGGAACCTGTCTCCCTGCCCTCCTCGGGGACGTTGACCAGTACGCATTGCTCATCGCTGATGATCACATCGGCGATGCCACATCTCAAGAAGAAAAGCTGTCTGGAGAGGGGACCGATGACCTTGGCTTTGTTCGAGTACCTGGTTACATCCAGGGCGGTACAGCAGATTCCGCAGACTTCCACCCCATCATCGAGGTTATTGGCTCGCAGATAGTCAACTAACGCATTTGCCGTAGCGGCGTTGTGTCCGATGCACAACACCACCGGCTTCGTCCTATCAACCGCTCCCCAACCGATGTCAACTAGGGGGGTGTCGGCAATGGAGGTGGGATAGCCAAAGCCCACAATTTGAGCAATATCGGCGGCCTCCATGACCAAGAGGTCCAACATTCCGGCGTGCATGTTTTTCACTTCAAAATCCAGGCTGCTCCCCTCCTGCCCGGTGTGTGTTGACGAAAGCAGGTGAATGAGTCCTCGCTCCACATATTCCACCACTCTTCTCAAATCACCCAGCGTCTCCGGTTTAAGCCCCATGACTGTTCTGGCTATCGGCGCCTCGACATCAACCTGCATTCCCAGGTCAATCTTGTAGTTCTCTCCATGCCTCTCGATCAAATAATCGATCATGTGTCTGGCATGGGCCCCATGGGCGGCAAGCCCGGTACAGCAAGCGATCAGCACCATCCTCGCCTGCTGGCTGGCGATATCGATCCCGCAGGCACCCCTCCTCCCCGCCGTAAGGTCACACTTCCCATAGGTGCAGAGGCAGCACAGATCGCAAAATGGGGCATAGAACGGCTTATAGGTCTTGAGCAGTCTCATGCTCCAGTTTCTAAGGTCAGGGAGCTCCGGCATGGGTGTGGGCCCTATCGGCTCCCACAGGTCTTCGAGCCGGATAAGCTCGGTAATCTCATCAATCTCATCGGGCTTTACCGCTACTACCATCGTTTTCCTCCTTATATTATTTTAGGGGATAGGGGTTA
>QLUL01000293.1 GCA_018725425.1 Chloroflexota bacterium | reverse complement strand
AATCCGTGAATGGAAACGCTGAAGTCGAAGCTAAACAGATTCGCTTAGACCATCACCCACAAGGTGAGCGTTTTGAGTCTGAACTTACGGGTTAAGGACAAGAGCTCTGAACTTGGAGCACAACATTCCCCTGCGCGCCCTTAGGCACTGTAAATAAAGCAACTTCGAGCGACGAAGAGGTAACAATTGCTCTCCACAGCTATCCCACAGCTTGCTGTGGAGAGCAATTCGTGGCTACAGCCAGTGGCTGTTTGGTCTTGAACTTAGCCTTTGAACCTATCTATTGCCTGGCCTATCTTAGATAGCAATAGCGTCACACCCAACGACACAACCAAGACGGCTACGCTCGACACCAAGTCTGGTATATTAATATCCACGGTTCGTTCCTCCTTTCTTCTTACTTCCTGATGGCTGGACTCAACGAATTATTCCTAAGCCAAGAATCAGTCCAGTCACTGCTTGTCTTTCCTCATGTACTCTATCATGGCGTCAGCAACTTTGGATATTTTCATAATTAGATACAATACCCCCAAAGCTACTACTAAGGCAGCTACTGCTGTTACCAGTGCAGCAATTGCTTCCATTGGCTGCACCTCCTTATATATGATATATGGTTAGGCGCTTAGCACTGCAACGCCGGTTAGTTGACATTTAAGAGCAAATGACTGAAGAATCACCCTGCATAAACCATAGTATCCGGCGTTGCAGCGCTAATCACATATCACTAATCACTCAAATGCCCTCGGGCTATTTGGTTTCACCAGCTCCATTTTGCGCTCAAGAAGAGTGCCTCCCTAAGAAGCTTTTACCCGCTCTAAGTAATCCCTGAACTCAGCCATGTCTTTGACTGTTGCCGCTTTCCGAAGCATCTCAAGCTGTTTTATTTTCTTTATCTGTCCTACTTCCTCTTCTATGCTTCCCGGAACTATATCAAACCTGACCCCTAGCACATCCACGACGGCGCTTTTCAATGTTTCTTCCCTTCCTTCTTCCCTTCCTTCTTCTCTTCCTTCTTCCCTTCCTTTCTCCATACCCTCTCTCAATATCTGCTCATAGACCGGCGACTCAATCATGATGTCCCTCCTCCTCAATATGGAATCTATGAAGTCCAGGGAATATTTCATCCCTGAGAGAATTCTTAAGGCTACATAGGCATCCGCCCTCCTTTCTCGCCCTTCAATACCCTTCAAGATCAGATCCTGAGCTTCCTCCATCACCTCCGCATCGGGCTTATCCCACTTCATTAAGGAAAGGAGAGGATAAAGCCCGGTTAACTTCTCCTCAGCTATGTCTTTCCCTTCTATCTCCCAAAAAGGTATTATACTGAATTTGAAGCGATTAATTTCCCTGCCCAGAACATTCATTGTAAGGGTATCCTCCAGCCTGCCCCCTCGCTTAAACACAACAAGAACCGGATTTATCGGGAGGTCATATTTCTCATATAATCTCCAGGTATAACCAAGCATCCTCTTGGGCAAATCGGCTCTATAAATCGTCTGAAACTCCATGAGAAGAATGAACCTCTCCTTTTCTATTGAGACCTTAGCGGCGAAATCAACCTCTCTTAAAAGAGAGGGAAGCTCTTTGTCCACAGATTCAACGTCTATTTTCTCCACCGAGAACCTTTCCACTCTTAAGGCAAATCTAACATAATCCTCGGGGAACTCATCGGTGAGCCGTTTTAGTGTAATATCATAGCTCTGCGGCATAAGCCTCCCTGTACTGAGGTAAATGGTAAATGGTAAATGGTAATTGGGGGTACGGGTATTACCAATCACTAGTCACCAATCACTAGTTTGCCGAAG
>QLUL01000292.1 GCA_018725425.1 Chloroflexota bacterium | reverse complement strand
CTTCTCTTTGTGGTGTTCAAGCTGGCGGAAGAACTCGCGAAACCGTGCATCGGTGTGAGCGATGTCGAATTCTTCCAGGATTGAGCCGTCCGGCTCAGCGATACCTACGCGATGGGCTTTGCAACCAAATCGATGCCAACACGAACATGGGGATCCACCCCTGTAACCTCCTTAAAGGTGATCAAAGCTCATCCAGTTATTCTCGGCTACTATTCTCCCGACTTCCTACAAAAGAGGGGATTTGGGGCAAGCTCCAGATACGAAAATCGCTAAAACCTCAATGTAGTGCCTTGGCAAAACGTAGCTAATTTCCTAAAATGTAGGAAGTCGGGGGGATCCACCCCTGTAACCTCCTTAAAGGTGATCAAAGCTCATCCAGTTATTCTCGGCTACTATTCTCAAGCAAGGATTCTTTTCAAGGGGTGCACCCCGACAGACACACTGGGTGAAACAAAAAACGGGAGCGGCGGTTCAGAGCCGACTAGTACCTTTGCAGACCTGCGGACCCCACGAGCCACACCCCCCGTCAAGTAGATATTTCATTTGACAGAGGCCTGCTCGTCACCCGCAAAATCCAATAACAGAAACCCTTGACCTCAACCCTCTTTTCATTACCCATTCCAGGAATCCTGAAATTCTACCATGGAAATCAAGCCCTCGATATCCGATCCTGGCTTAAATCGCAGGCCTTTTTCGTCTAACACAATCAAACTTTGCTCCATTAGTTGGTTTACTAAATTTTGTGCGTACGGATGTTCTTGAATCCCTTCTTCCAGGGTAAGTTGGAACTCTCTTTCGAACCGTCGACGCGAAACTCCTTGAGGGCGATATAGGTTGTGCTTAATGAAGTCTCGAACACGAATCGGTAGTTCTACTTTGATTTGCGTTGGATTTTCCAGATAGGCTTTGATGTTAGCCCTGGAAACAACAATTTTGCCGTTTAGGTTAGAATACGGCCCTGGCCCGAAACTAATCACGTTATCAATAGCGCTGAAAAAATCGGTCTCGTAACAATATTCTTTGCCTGGTAACGCAAAATTGAAGTATATATAACGGCGATAACCATGCTTTTCTAAAAGATTACTGGCAAACCGAAAGAGTTTTATCCTGAAAGTCCTGTCAGCTATCTTTTTCCCTCCGTTTTTGGCTCGTTCCAGGAAACGCTCGCTCCCTTTATATTTAGTGTACCAATTAGTGGTGGTAATGTGTTCTGGGTCTAGAGCAAGTGTTTCAGTCAAGCTTTTCAGCCAAGTTTCCATGGTCTGGCCGGGGAAACCCATTAGCAAGTCGATGTTCACATTCTCAAACCCTGCTTTTCGCGAATTTTTGTAGGCTTTGAAAATTTCGGCTGCAGAATGGCGCCGACCCAGAAATCTGAGCAATTCATTGGAAAATGTTTGAGCACCGATACTCACTCTGTTTATGCCAATGTCCTTATAACCCATGGTTCGCTTATTTTAAGGTGGTTCCCGATAAGCGGCGGCCAGCCTGCTATAAATATGGAGAGGGAAGTCCAACAGTCTCAATATCTGCCGCTGTAGGTTGGAAAGTGGTGTCAGATGCCGTTGAATTTGCTTACCTGCCGTAATCACGGTCAAGGCAATCCCCCTAAATGCCCTCAACAGGCTTTCGGTTGTTGGGCGAGCAGTACTCCTTTTGGGATTGCCGGCATAAAGCCCAGCCAGCTTTTCATTTTCAGCCGCCAGACGACGGCGGACAGTAAATTCAAGCAGTGTCAACACTCGCAAACCAATTGTCAGCAGTCGGATGAGCCCGGTTGCGTGAGCATCATTCTGCAGGTACATTGGAGTCAG
>QLUL01000291.1 GCA_018725425.1 Chloroflexota bacterium | reverse complement strand
CATCGAGTTAGGCTTTGAGCATCGCTTTCAGCAACTCTACCTGCGATTTGGAGATGGCGAGATCAGCTTGGGATATTTCGCCAAGGAGATGGGGTTAAGCCTGCGTGACCTATATGCAGCCTTTGAACAGCGAGGATTACCGACATCAAACATCGGTGCTCGACCATCTGTAGAGGTCACTGATTGACCATGAGCCATCAGCTATGAGCTATAAGCCATGAGTGACATCGCCATTCGAGTTGAAAACCTGGGCAAGCTTTATCGCAAAAGACGTCTCCTTCGAGGTCAAGCAAGGCGAGGCAGTAGGAATTATCGGTCGTAATGGAGCCGGCAAGACCACGCTCCTTAGGGTGCTCACCCGTATTACTGATCCCACAGAAGGATATGCCGAAACTCGTGGTCGGGTGGGTTCGCTCTTGGAAGTAGGTACTGGCTTCCGTCCCGAGCTGACCGGCAGGGAGAATGTTTACCTCAATGGTGCTGTGCTAGGGATGAAAAGGAGGGAAATTGACCGCAGGTTTGATGAGATAATAGAATTTGCCGAGGTTGAGAAGTTCAGTGATACACCGCTAAAACGCTATTCTACCGGAGTGCAGGTTCGCCTTGCCTTCTCATCGAATTTGAAGGTATAAATGGAAATATAAAATAGGCATATCTACGTGACTCCAGTTAGCCAAATCTTGTGGGATTATGCCCCCAGATTGGTGGCATTTTAGGCAATTTTCCGCCAAAGAGGACACCTTTTGACAACGAAAACTGCGCATGCATCACACTACTGGAGTCAAGTGCATATGCCAATAATCTTTTTTTCAGCAGATTGTTTTACAAGGTCAATAAAATTCATATCTATTTCTTAAAAGTCTGAGATTTTTATCCTTCTCCGATATGATTGGTTTCAGTATTGGCCACTCAATCCCAAACGCTGGGTCATCCCATCTTGCACATCGGGCACATTCGGGATGATAGAACTCAGACATTTATTTCTCAATCAGTTTGCCAAACTTCAACTTTTAATCCTTCAATACTTTCGAAATGTCTTTTATTAGCTGTAACGAGTACGGCTTTGTTCGCTATTGCCGTGGCTGCAATTAGCGCGTCTATTTCACCCGTAGGTTTGCCAATACCTCGAAGTTTGCTCTTTATAGTTCCAAAAATCTTAGCACATTCAGTGTCAAAAGGAATCACCTGAAGAATATCCAGAAGTCTATACAGCTTCTCAAGATTTTTCTTGGCATTCTGAGATGCCTTTGCGCCGTAATCCAACTCAGCTATCACTAAAGTACTCAGGGCGATTCTGTTAATTTCTGTTCGCATTCTTTCTGATATTGTCTTGTTGCCATTAAGGTAGGCAATTACCACATTGGTATCAAGCAGTATCATTTGAAACTAACCTCCCGACCAAAATAACAGTGCCTTTCTTGCTCTACCTCCTTGAAAATTGGCATGATGGTTGGATCGTCAGACCATGCTCCGCATAACTCTGAAACAACCTTTTGCTTTTCCTTGGTTTTCAATATAGGTTCGATCCTCACAATAACCTGTGTGCCGTCGGGTGGGCAAATCTTCTGGGGCAGTCGAATCACCCCTTTTTCTACTTTACTTTTAACCGTAATCGTCATTGAATACCTCCTGATTTTAAAACAACCTATTTTCGAGCAATTCTTGTATGGAATAAACTCAAAAGGTTTAACGTTTATTGCCAAAATACATAAGTTTTATCTTTCTCTGATATAATTTTATCATAAATAGGTATCACGTGGGGCTGCCTTCCATGCCGCAGAGCCAAAAAGAATACAGGCTAATGGGCGACCCGC
>QLUL01000290.1 GCA_018725425.1 Chloroflexota bacterium | reverse complement strand
TTGGGGGTGTTAGCATGGCCGATGAGAAAATAACCGGCGCTGTAGAGACGATCGAGGCTGAGGCCGAGAGAGTGCTCGATGCCGCCAGAGCCAAAGCCAGGGAAGTCCTCCTCCAGTCACGACAGGAAGCATCTCAAATCCTTTCATCGAAAGACGATATGGGTGATATTCGGGAGGAATGCGAGAACATTAAGCAGCGGGCCAGGGCAGAGGCGGAGAGAAGGGCACGGGAATATAACGAGGAGGCTTCCAGGATAAGAGCTGATGCCACCGCCAGGATAGAGGGGATTGTCAAAGAGATAGCCAGTATTGTGGTCGGGGAGAAAGCGTGAACCTACCGCTGCTACTCAACACGCCGGAGCCGATGGCGAGGATGAGGGTGGTAACCACCAGAGACCGCTCCGACGCAGTTCTTAAGACCTTACATCAAGAGGGCGTCCTCCATGTCGAGCAGAGCGAGGAACTGAAGCCGGTTGAGAGAGCGGCTGTCGAGGGAGCGCGGGGCAGGGTTAGCGAGTCGCTGAAGTACATCAATGAAATCCTATCCTATATCCCCGAGAAAGAGAAGGTCTTCCTCAAGGAAGGCCTCACCACCAGGTATCTGCGGCCATTCGATGAAATCGAGAGCAACGCCCGATCGTTATATGCCACGCTAACCGACCTCTACAAGAAAGCCGCCGGGATCGAGAGGGAAATCAATCGGCTGAGGGAGGATAATCGCTATCTTCGGCCACTTAGCGAAGCGTCCGAGGAAATCGACCTCAGCCTAGCTGATTTATCCTTCTCCGGCAATTACCTCTTCTCCAGGGTCTTCGTGTTACCACTCGAACTTCACCGAGACTTCCTCGACCGGATTCGGCCCCATACTCTTCACGCCGTAGTCGCCACGACGGAGAATGAGGCAGTTGTATATGTGATTGCTAAGGTCGAGGGAAAAAAGGTCATTGAAGCTGCAGCCAACGACCTGGGCGGCCGAACGCTCTGGAGTCTGGAGTCTGGAGTCTGGAGTCTGGAGTCCCCCTCCCCTCCCCTGGACTCTCGACTCTTGACTCTTGACTCTTACCTCTCGACTCTCGACCCTCGACTCTCGACTCTCGATTCTCAGCTAACAGCGGTTACGCGAGAGCTTCAGGCCAAGACCAGGGAGCATCTGGCAGAGGTCGTCTTGCTCAAAGAGGTGCTGTCGGCGGAGAGTGAGCGACTTTCGATTTTGGGGAAGGCTTCTGAGGCAAAGTATGTGACCATGATCGAAGGATGGATTCCCGAAGCCAACGTCGAGTCTGCGGTGCTGCACCTTAAGGAGACGATTGATATCGTATTCGTTGATGCGCGCGCCGCGGCTGAGTCAGAGGAGCCTCCAACGAAACTCAATAACCTCAGGCCGCTTCGTCCCTTTGAGGTGGTTGTGGGGCTCTTCGGCATCCCGAGGTACGGGGGATGGGACCCCACGCCGCTGATCGCCTATTCCTTTGCCTTCTTTTTTGGACTCATGCTCGGGGATGTGGTCTATGCTATCGGGCTGATCCTGGCAGCGAGGTTTATCTTGCCTTCCTTCACTGACGATCCGCAATCCGACGGCTTCAGATTGTTCCAGCGTGTGATCTACACCAGCAGCGTGGTCGCGCTTATCGTGGGTTTGCTGACCGGAACCTACTTGGGTGATTTCTTTGTGGGCGGTGTTGTCGGGCATGAGGGAATCTCTCTAGCGTTGGTGCCAGCAATCGAGGAATACCTCCTGGACCCCGTTTCGTTCATCGTAATTGCGATGGTAATAGGTCTTATTCACGTAAACATCGCTCATCTGCTCGGCTTCATCA
>QLUL01000029.1 GCA_018725425.1 Chloroflexota bacterium | reverse complement strand
TTAACGTGGTCCCCGTGGGTCACACCGGCCACACCTTCCATGTCAACCGAGATGTAGATCTTCATTCTGTCCTCCCTATTTCTGCGGCTAAGCTCCATCACCACTAGTATGTCGTTTCATTAAAAAGATCTATGACTATCTATCTACTACCACCCGGCCAGCCCTTCCAATATCACGTTGGAAGCCTTCCCGCTTCCAGGTGATGGAAGTAGTTGTAGTTGAATGGCTAAGTCCAGATATTCTGAGCATCTGTGCAAAAGGTCCTTGCGGGCACAATGGGGGCTCACCGAAAAGTATAATCAACCAGCATCACTCGCGCCCCTTCTCTGGCATAGAGAATAGCTACCGCCTTACCATTCCCTATACCCGGGCCAAGCCAGCTCCGGTAACGATCGCCGCTTTCCCTGTAACCCGGTTGCCCATGGTTTTCCTCCTCCCGGCCTCAATGGCAAGAACCTGCCATCTCTCTACTCCTAAAACCATATTGACTCATCGGTGAAGATTGCTGGAATGCCACCGGTGTGAAGGAAGACCACATTTTCATCACTGCGAAAGCGGCCCGTTCTAATCAAGCCAATGAGCCCGGCCATCGCCTTGCCAGTATAGACCGGGTCAAGGAGAATTCCCTCCAGCCTCGCTACCAACTTGATGGCTTCAATACCCTCCGTCGTAGGTATAGCATATCCCTCCCCAACGTATTTATCATAGACCTCTATCTCAGCCGGGCTGAAAGGAATTGATAAACCCAGATGTTCTGCCGTCTCCCTGGCCAGGCCGGCTACCCTTTCTTTTAAGAGCATAGCTTCTCGGGATACGCTGATTCCGATTACTCTCATGCTGAGGTTGAGTGCCTTTGTCCCCACAACCACTCCTGCTTGGGTTCCTCCCCCGCCGCAAGCCAGGGCTATGGAATCAAACTTGATCCCCTTTTCATTAGCTTGAGCCAGAAGCTCTGTCATTGCCAAAGCATAACCCGACACACCAATACGATTCGATCCACCGGTAGGGATAATGTAGGTATTATGGCCCTTCAGGGAAAGTTCAGAGGCTATTTCCTCCATTCTTTGTTTGATTTGCTCAGAATCTTTGGCATTCAGGAAACGAATCTCAGCCTGCAAGAGGTGATCGAGCAGCAAATTGGCCTTGTAACTAGAGGGCCTTTCTCCGCTGAGGACTAACACCGTCTTAAATCCCAGCTTATTGGCTGCAGCAGCGGTCATCCGAGCATGGTTTGACTGGATGCCACCTGCGGTGATAATAGTATCTGCCCCCTGATTAAGGGCGTCTCCCATCAAGAACTCAAGCTTGCGAGCCTTATTTCCCCCAAATGCAAGGCCGGTATTGTCATCACGTTTGATAAATAACCGTGGCCCACCCAATTTCTTGCTCAAATTGCCCATCTCCTCCAGAGGTGTCGGAAGAGCAGCCAGCCTTACCCGAGGTAGTTTTCCTATTTGCATCGAACGCTTCTTTCTTTTAGGAATACTATATGATCAAGCGGGATTGCCTCTCGAATGTGGTCATCCCGACCGATCACGGTTTCAGCCTTAAAGAGGGCATTTAAGATCGCCTCCTCTGTCGCTTCAGCGGCTGCTTGAAAGAAGGGTGAAATCTCCGCTTCGTTCAGTTTTGTTTCCGTTCTGGTAAGCTCCACAGAGTGATGAGGGACACGGTTTGCGGTGGAGAAGGCGATTACGATATCCCCGCTTCCGTGAGCCGAGGTTGCCCCGGTGCGCGCCAGGCCGTGGGTAGCACGTTTGGCAAGCCTTTTCAGTTGCCTTGAGGAAAGGGGTGCATCGGTAGCCACTATAATTATGATAGAACCCTTCTCCGTTTCAGATTCAACTATCCCCGGTCTGAGCGGAACGCCATTGATCAAAAGCTCCTCTCTTTCTCCGCAGTTGACCAGCGTTAACAGCCCCACGGTAAAGCCATTAGGGAGAATACGTGAGGAGGTTCCAATCCCTCCCTTAAAGCCAAAGGCTGACATCCCAACACCTGCCCCCACTGATCCTTCCTCAACCGCACCGCTTCTGGTATTTAAAGCAGCCCAGACACGTTCTTTTCTTACATGACGGCCATAAATGTCGTTTAGGTAGCTGTCGTTACATTCACATACCACAGGATTGACCGAGGTGATCTTATCATCGTATTGCAGCATATATTCGATCAAGGCGTCGGCGACCAGCCCTACATTCAAGGTATTGGTAAGCAATATAGGGGTTTCTAGCACCCCTAACTCCTCGATTTGCATCAGGCCGATTGATTTTCCAAAGCCATTGATCACATGGACTGCTGCCTTTACTTTAGAGAGAAACAGGTTTTCAGGATGAGGCTTGACAGCGGTCACCCCGGTGCGCACCGGTCCAAGACCAGGCTGGAGCTTCCCCTCACCATGAACAAGGCTTGCATGGCCCACCTCAACCCCAGCTACATCAGTAATCGCATTCCATTGGCCCGGTTTTAGCCGACCGACGAAAATTCCCAGATCCCGTGCTCGATACCTTATTCCCATTTCTGGTCCCAGGCGCACTTGATCCCTTGAAAATAGGTCATATGCCCCGCAAAAAATTAGGCGCCCAAAAAGTCGAAGACTTTTGGGGGACCCCGTAAATTCAGATTCTGACTCTGGGGGTCGTGCGCAAAAATCCAAAGATTTTTGCGGGGCACTTTACTTATCGCTCGTAAACCCGTACTGGCTTTCCCAGCCACTCCTTCTGAAGGGTAACAATTCCCAGGCCAGGAGCATCCGGGTTGCTGAGAACCTGGTGATTTACATCAATGTGCGAACCACCCTCAGTGATGAGTTGAGCCTCCGGTCTGGCGCCCATATCCAGATCGCGGAAGATCACGTTCGACTCGGCCATAGCGAAGTGCACTGCCGCGGTGGCGGAGAGATTGCTCTCGATCATGCCACCGATCATGTTAGGGATACCTGCCGCTCGGCAGATGGTGGCAATCTCCGAGGCGCGCCGAAGCCCACCGGCCTTCATCAGTTTGATGTTTATGTAGTCCGCTGCCCCAGCATGGCTGATCCTCCAGGCGTCCTGGGGGGAGTGGGCGGACTCGTCGGCCATCACCGCAATGGGAGAATGTTGCCTCACCCAGGCCAGACCCTCGATGTCCCAGGCAGGCACTGGCTGTTCCACGAACTCTATATCCAGTTCCGCCATGCGCGACAGGGACCACACCGCCTCGACCCTGGTCCAGCCCTGGTTGGCGTCGATCCTCAGGGTCACCCCATCGCCCACCGCCTCCCGGATGCGGCGTATCCGTTCCACATCCCGGGCCGGGTTTTCCCCCACCTTGACTTTGATGGTACGAAATCCCTTCCTGATAAGCCCTCTCGCCTCGATGGCCATTGCCTCGGGGGTATCAATACCCACAGTGAAGTCTGTCTCCACCGGCTCGGCTCGGCATCCTCCCAGAAGCCGCCAGACCGGCTCCCCGTAGATGCGCCCCACCAGGTCATGCAGGGCAATGTCCAGGGCCGCCTTGGCCGGGCTGTTCCCCTCCAGGGCCTGGTCCATCCGGTCCACAACGTACCCCAGGCGACAGGGGTTATCCCCGAGGAGCAGGGGGGACAAAACGTCCAGGGCACAGATGATGGTGTCTGCCGTAGATGAGAGGATCCTGCGGCTGGGCGATCCCTCCCCCCACCCCTCGTGCCCGGCGTCGTCCACTACCCGGACGATGATCTCTTCTACCTCGGAGATGCTCTCCAGGGCAATGATAAATGGTTTCTCAAGCGAAAAGCGAAACCGGAACACCTCAATACGCTCAATTGCGCTCATCTTCATGTATCCTTTCTCAGGTTACGCGTGACTATTCAGCCACAGAGCACACCGAGATCATAGTGTGATTCTTATAAAATACATCTACCGGAACTTGCCTCTCAAAGCTAATATTCCGATGCGTGAATTCATGGCAAAGTGCCTCTTCGTATACTGATTCGAGCAATCCCGGGCCTAAAATCCTATGGACTTCGATACACGCACCTATGATTCTTTCTGTCAGTTCATCCCTTTTCATTTTCTCTGTGGACTCTGTGGCTATCAGCTACTGGCTCAGTAGTTACGGCACTCTAGAGTAGTTTTCCAGTCCTGCGCAGGCGATAACGTTCGTAGATGAGATCAATCTCCACCTTGTTCACCCGAAACTCCACCGGCAGTTTAATCCCTGATTCCAAAGTGAAGAAAGTCCTGGTGTTCTCCTCGATCGCCTCTGGCACCAGTGGAACCGTAAGGTCACTGTATTTATCCTTGATCTCAATGGTGAGGAAGTCGCCCATCCGCTTGACCTGGGCCTTCATCGTGCCCCTGTAGGTCTCGTAGGTGCCCACGAGCTCGGTGAGTGCCTTTTCCATTTGCACAAACGGGAGACTCTCCGGGTCTTTCTCCAGGAGGATCGCCAGTCCATACATTCCAAGTTGCGAGAGCAAATAGCCGCTTCCATTGGCCAACAGGGCAATGCCCACACCTTGTTCTGGAATGAAGCCGATATACGCGGTGGCGACCAGTACTGATCCTCCATGACCAACAAGCTTGTGCCCCAGGAAATCAGGGGTGATCGAAAGGCCGTAGCCGTAGCTTCCCTTTCCAAAGGGGCCCTGGTAAGGTAAGGCGACCTGCGGAGTCTCCATAGCCTCTACTGACTTTCGTGAAAGCAAGCGGACGCCGCCGTGCTCTCCCCACCCAAGATACATGGCGACATATCGGGAGAGGTCCAGCACACTGCTTATGAGCGCCCCATCGGAGGAGATACCTCCATAAGGATAGGTGGAGGGTTTCCTCTCCCCATCGCGGGTGATGATATACGGCGTGGCCGCGTCTTGATCCTTCTCTACCTCATCTTTACAGAAGAAGCTCCGTTCCATCCCCAGCGGCGCCAGCACGTGCTTGTGCACATACTTCTCATAGGGCATACCGGAGCATTTCTCGATAATGTAACCCAGGAGAGCGTAGCCTTCGTTTAAATAGAACCAGCGCTCCCCGGGACGGGTGAGGGTCCACCCTTGAGCATCGGCCATAAAGGTGAGGAGATCGGCGCAACTGGCGATCGGAAACCAATTCTCTCCTGCACCGGTTGCTCCACGGATCACCGCCTCGGCGTAAGCTAGGGCAGGGATGCCGGAACTGTGGCTCATGAGGTGGGATATCCGGATAGCTTCTCCTCCCGGCTTGATATCAATCGGCATGTAGCTGCCCACTGGATCGTCCAGACGCAGCTTTCCTTGCTCTGCCAGTTGCATAATGGACAGAGCGGTGAAAGACTTAGTAACGGAGCCGATCCCGTAGAGGGTGTGGGATGTTGCGGCAAGTCCGCACTCTAGGTCGCGGAACCCGAAGGCCTTTGCCCAGACGACCTCACCCCCCTTCACGATGGCCGCGCTGAGTCCTGGAAGTTTGGTCTCGGACATCTTGGCGAAGATAAACTCTTCTAACTTAGCAAACGACACGATTCCGCCTTCGTTTCAGCAATTTTATCATGGTAGCTCCTGGATTACAACATCCACGCTGGTAGTGATGGACTTAATCCTCTTGGTCATGATAGAATTTGACAGCATCGCCAATAGCATCCCGATAGGAAGGATAGATTGAGCAGCTTCACAATTCAGGAATAAATGCCCATCGGGGGTGCCCACCAATGGAATAAGGATATGCTATACCTAGGACTGAGGGTATTGAAGCCATCAAGTTGGTAGCCAGGCTAGAGGGAATTCTCCTTGACCCGGTCTATACTGGCAAGGCGATGGCAGGGCTCATTGATTTGATCAAAAAGAGTCGCTTTCGCAGTGACGAAAACGTGGTCTTCCTTCACACCGGTGGAACCCCAGCAATCTTCACTGATAAGTCAATATGGTTTTAGATACTTTAGATTACACTACCTTTATCAGCGGCTCAGCCCAGCATCTTCAGAAAACCCTTTGGTTAGCTTAATTCAACGTTTCAGGCGTGGATCCAGCGCGTCCCTCAGGCCGTCTCCGAGAAGGTTAAACCCCAGGACCGATAGCACTATGGCTAATCCTGGAAATGTGGTAACATGGGGGGCAACCCTCAGGTAAACCCTTCCCCTACTTAGCATCGTTCCCCATTCTGGAGTTGGAGGCTGCGCTCCCAATCCCAGAAATCCAAGTCCAGCAGCCCAGAGGATCGCCGTGGCGATCTGTAAGGTGGATTGAACAATGATCGGCCCGAGGCAATTGGGCAAAATATGCCGGAAGATGATGCGCCGATCGCTCGAGCCGAGGGCCCTGGCCGCTGAGACATATTCTTGTTCCTTAATTGAGAGCACCGAGCCCCGAACTAAACGCACGTAAATTGGGATAGAGACTATTCCAACGGCTATCATCACATTGGGCAAGCCTACCCCCAGAGTGCTGACGATCACAATCGCTAACAGTATTCCCGGGAAGGCCAGCATGATGTCAATCAGCCTCTGGACTAGTAAATCCGTTTTGCCGCCGTAGTATCCCGAGATCGCTCCAATGGGAATGCCGACAAGTGTCCCGATTGCTACCGAGATTAGCCCGATGGACAAAGAGATCCTCGCTCCATACAGGATCCGGCTCAAGTTGTCGCGGCCTAACTCATCTCTGCCCAGGGGATTCTGAAGGGAAGGTCCCTCTAGAGTGTGGCGCAGAGAAGTCGTGGTAGGGTCATGCGGGGCAATCCAGGGAGCCAGGGCGGCGCAGAGAACGAAGAGTGAGATGATCCCCAGTCCCACCAGCGCCATCCGGTTACGATTTAACCGACGTAGGGCCTCCTGGAATTGACTGATCTGTTCAGACTCTTTTGGCTTCGCTACTGGCCTGTCTACTGCCATTTAGCCGTCCTACTCATAGCGTATTCTGGGATCGAGGAAGGAGTAGAGTATGTCCACAAAAAGATTGACAAAAACGAAGGTTAGTGCGAGCAACAAGACCGCGCCCTGAACCACAGGATAGTCTCTGGCCATGATCGAGTCCACCATCAATCTACCCACCCCGGGCCAGGCAAAGACGGTTTCGGTGAGAACCGCACCGCCCAAGAGGGTGCCTAATTGGAGCCCGATGATGGTTACCACCGGGATTAAGGCGTTTTTTAGGGCATGTTTGTAAACCACGATTTGCTCTCTTAAGCCTTTGGCTCTGGCAGTGATGATGAAATCTCGATGAAGCACCTCGAGCATGCTGGAGCGGGTCATGCGGGCGATGATCGCTGCTGAAGCCGTTCCCAGAGTGATCGCAGGCAGAATCAGATGCGATATAGTCCCCCGCCCTGTTGCAGGAAACCACCCCAGGATAACCGCAAAGAGCAACATCAGCATCAGCCCCAGCCAGAAGACAGGTATTGAGACGCCAAACAGGGCAACAAGCATACTTGAATTATCGAAGATGGAGTTTCGTTTCGTTGCCGAGATGACCCCGGCGCCGATCCCGATGAGCGAGGCTATCACCATACTGGCTACAGTCAACTCCACGGTGTTAGGGAACGTGTCCCATATCTCTGTGGTTACCGGCCTTCCGGTGCGTGCCGATACGCCGAGATCCCCGCGGAGTAGATTACCCATGAAGATGCTGTACTGAATGTGTAGGGGTTTATCAAGGCCGTACTCTTCTCGGATCTGTTCGATAAATTCTGGAGTGGCATGAACACCGGCAATGGCCGTCGCCGGATCACCGGGGATCAAACGCACCATCGAAAAGACAAGCAGCGATACCCCGATCAGCACCGGAATCGTCAGGAGCAATCTTCTTACAATATACTGCCACACTTGGTCTGTCCTACCCCCTCATCGGCTACAATGACAATCAAAGAGAAACGGAAGCCCTAAAGTGAAAACACATTGAACTTTAGGGCTTCTCCGTTTCCCGAGTTAACCTAATTCCTTTATGCATTTAGCCGATCAGGCTATCTGGCGTCCGCTTCGATCCAAGCTTCCCAAGCCTCTATCCTCTCGACCGGGTGATGAATGAGGCCGTGAACGCCCGTCCGCACCGCGTTGATCTGCAACTCATCGTGGAGGAATATCCAAGGGGCATCGTGCCAGATCAACTCGATAGCCTCTTTATACAGCGCACGCCGTCTTGTGAGGTCAGGAGTTATCCGTGCCTCGTCAAGAATCCTATCTACATCCACATTCTTGTAAAACGAGAGCGCCCAGCCGGCCGGCGGCCACTGCGATGAATGAAGCAGTGGAAACAGGCTGTAATCGGCATCAAGGGTCGGCGTTCCCCAGCCGAGCATATACATCGGATGGGTTGCTTCCTGGGGAGGCTTCCGGAGGAAGGCCAGATAAGCTGCCCACTCCATGGTTCTCAGCTCTGCCTCGACGCCCACCTCCCTCAACATGGCCTGGACCGCCTCAATGACAGCGACGTCCTTCATGTATCTTCCTGTGGGATGGTAGAGAATTGTTCTAAATCCGTCGGGAAAGCCAGCCTCAGCTAGAAGTTGCCGCGCCCTCTCCGGGTTAAACTCATAGGGTCCGGCTGCATGGTGTCCGAAAACCGCAGGGACAAGGGGGGCATCGGAGGCTCGTCCGGTGCCGCCGAGGATAAACTCAACGATTGCCTGTTTATCCACCGCGTAATTGAGGGCCTGCCTCACCCGTACATCGTCAAAGGGCTCTATAAAGGGGTTGAACCCGATGTAGATCACCCTCACGCTAGTTTGATGGACGACATCGATCGCCGGATCTGCCTCCAGACGGGGGACATCCATTGGTGGCACGAACATGGTTGCATGTGCATCGCCAGCCTCTAACATCGCTAGCCGCGCCCCGGGCTCAGGAACAAACTTAAAGATCACCTCATCGAGATAGGGAACTTTGCCCCAGTAGCCCTCGTTCCTCTCCAGTACTATACGCTCGCCACGGAGCCACTCCGCTATCTTGAACGGGCCAGTGCCTACCGGGTGCTCAACGAGCGCTCCCGCTGGCAATGCTTTCACCGCTGTCGGGCTGAGCATCCCAATGAAGGAGTGCGATAGGTGCGCCAGCATAGGCGCGAACGGCGCGCGGAGGTGTAATCGAACGCTATACTCGCCCGCGACCTCCACCTCGGTTATCGCCGCGATCAAGAATCGGAAAGGTGCGCGGTTTGCCGGGTCCAAAAACCGATCCAGGTTAAACTTGACCGCCTCGGCGTTAAACGGGGTGCCGTCGTGGAACTTCACACCCTGACGCAGTTGAAGCGTCCAGACCAGGCCATCGGGCGAGACCTCCCAGGATTCAGCCAGGCTGGGATTGAGAGTACCATCTACCCCCAGGTACACCAGAGGTTCTGTTATGTGTTGCGAAACCGTAGCTGCCGGGGACGAGGCCATGCGGATGGTATCCAAAGCTTCCGGCTGCGCCCCGATGACGATAACCAGTGTTCCCCCAATTTTAGGGTCCACTGGCAGCTCTACGACCGGCCTCGGACAACCGATAGCAACCAGGCTCAACGCCAGTAACATTACCACTGACAGGACCAATATTCTATTTTTCATCGTTTTGCCTCCTCCTAAAATTTAGGGTATGTCGGCGTATGTTTTATCTTTCCTCAACCTATCATATCACCTCCTTCCTGCTCCGAGGCCGTTTAATTTTGATTTTAGCTTCGATTTTAAGTAGTTTTAGAGCCCCTTCACCCTCAATTCAAATCGTCCCGATCAGGTTCACTTTTGCTCCAAAATTGCCAACTCCTCAAAGCTGATTTTAAACAGCCTCGCTTCCGCTTTATGCCCTTTCTAGTAGTATATTCAACTACATGCTCCTCTGTCAAGCCTTTTGACAGAGACATCCCTTTCAAAGGGTATATTCATCCTCGTCGGCCACCT
>QLUL01000289.1 GCA_018725425.1 Chloroflexota bacterium | reverse complement strand
GACAACACCGGTTACAATACAAAAAAGGGGTCTAAACGTTGTAGCATGAAGATACTTCTGGTATATCCACAATATCCGGATACTTTCTGGAGTTTCAAGCATATCCTGAAGTTCGTTTCCAAGAAAGCGGCCTATCCTCCATTGGGGTTGCTGACTGTGGCGGCGATGCTGCCCGAGGAATGGGAGAAACGGCTCGTCGATATGAATATTTTCCCCCTTAAAGATAAGGACATCGAATGGGCCGATTACATTTTCATCAGCGCGATGATAACGCAGAAGGACTCGGTAAAGGGGGTTGTCGAGCGTTGTAACAAGCTTAACGCCAGGGTGGTTGCCGGCGGTCCACTATTCACCACTGGATATGAAGAGTTCGAAGGCATCGATCACTTTGTGCTCGGTGAGGCTGAGGTGACCCTTCCCCTATTTTTGGAAGACATCACCAATGGCTGTCCCAAGCGCATGTATGTTTCAGATAAACGCCCCGATCTCACTATAACGCCGGTTCCGATGTGGGACCTCTTAAACCTCCGTCATTACGCCACCCCTCCCATCCAGTACTCCCGAGGTTGCCCCTACGACTGTGAGTTCTGCGATATTATCATAATGAACGGCCGCGTGCCGAGGACTAAGGAGACGAGTCAGCTTCTCCGGGAGTTCGATGCCCTGTATGAACGGGGCTGGAGAAGCTCTGTTTTCATCGTTGATGACAACTTCATCGGCAACAAGAAGAGGGTAAAGGAGATGTTGCCCCAGGTGATCGCCTGGCAGAAGGAGAGGGGATATCCCTTCACCTTCTTTACTGAAGCATCCCTGAATCTTGCCGCCGACGACGAACTGCTGCAGTTGATGATTGAGGCGGGGTTTAACAAGGTCTTCATCGGACTGGAAACACCTAGCGAAGCGAGCCTCGCCGAGTGCAATAAATTCCTGAATCAAACCGGCGACATGGTCGGCGCCGTAAAGAAAATCCAGAACTACGGCATGCAGGTTTTTGGCGGGTTCATCGTGGGATTTGATAACGACCCGCCATCCATCTTCGAAAGTCAGATCAACTTCATTCAAAGAATGGGTGTCGTCACCGCCATGGTGGGGATACTCTCCGTCCTCCCTAAAACGAGATTGTATAATCGTCTCAAGGAGGAGGGACGCCTGCTGAAGGCCAGTTCGGGCGATAACACCGATGGCTCGCTTAATTTCGTTCCCAAGATGGATGCCGCAACCCTTATAAAGGGATACCAGAAGATAATGCAGACGATCTATTCCCCCAAGAAATACTATGAGCGAATTATCACCTTCCTTGAGGAATACAAGCCTGTAAGGAGGAGGCGGAGGGTCAGTCTTACCTTGACCCTTACCTCCTTGAAGAGCTTTCTCAAATCAGTGTGGTATCTGGGCATCGTGGGGGAATCGAGAAGGTATTACTGGAAGCTGGTGATCAATGCCTTGTTGAAGTATCGCCGTGCATTCCCGGAAGCTATCACCATGGCTATATATGGCCTCCATTTCCGCAAGGTTACCGAGAAGCTGCTTAAGTAGCGTGTAGCGCATAGCGTGTAGCGTGCAGGGGAGTGGGGAGGCTACCCGCTACCTAACTACACGCTACCCGAGGAGACATCGATGTCACTAATCAAGATCGACCCCCAAATAGCAGGCATCATTGTAGAGGAGGAGAAACGACAATGTAGCAGCATTAACCTTATTGCTTCCGAGAACTACTCCAGTAAGGCTGTTCTCGAAGCTCAAGGATCGGTGCTGACCAATAAATACGCCGAGGGATATCCCGGCAAACGCTACTACGGTGGCTGCCAGAATGCCGATC
>QLUL01000288.1 GCA_018725425.1 Chloroflexota bacterium | reverse complement strand
GCTCATCGCCCAACCGGAGATCGATGGGGCACTGGTGGGTGGGGCAAGCCTCAAGGCTGACGAATTCGTAAGCATGGTGAAGCAATGTGGCGATTAGTGATTGGTGATTGGTAACTCGTAGCTGGTCACTAATCACTGAAAGGGGGTTGGGGTGAAGTCTCTCCTGGCAATCGTCGGGCCTACCGCGGTGGGCAAGAGCGAATTAGCCTTGGGGCTTGGCCGGGAGTTCGATGCTGAGATCGTAAGCGCCGATAGCCGCCAGGTGTACCGCCACCTGGACATCGGCACCGCCAAGCTGACGCCCCAGGAACGGGGACTGGTTCCCCATCACCTGATTGACATAATAGATCCCGACGAGGATTTCACCCTGGCAACCTATAAAGACCTGGCGTATGCCACCATAGACGATATCCAACGTCGAGGCAAGTTACCTCTTCTCGTGGGGGGCTCGGGGCTGTACGTACGGGCGGTTCTGGAGGGTTGGAGTATCCCGCAGGTGCCGCCTGATGTTCAACTCAGGCAGGAACTCGAGGCCAAGGCGGAGGCCACGGGCGGCGATACCCTTTTCCAGGAGCTGAGGGAACTGGACCCCGAAGCAGCCGGGGAGATTGACCCCCGGAACTTACGTCGCCTCATCAGGGCATTGGAGGTCTGCCGCTCGACCGGCAGGCGGTTCTCGGAACTCCGCAAAAGGGCCCCGCCGGACTTCGATACCCTGATCATCGGGCTCACGGTGGAGCGGGCTGAGCTATATCGTCGGATCGATTCCCGGGTGGATCGCATGATCGAACAGGGATTCGTCGAGGAGGTGCGCGGCCTCGTCGATCGAGGGTATTCACTCGATCTCCCGTCGATGTCCAGCGTGGGCTATCGGGAGATTGGCTGCTTCCTCGATAGAGAGATGGATTTACCCCGCGCCATACAGCGAATCAAATATGAGACGCATCGCTTCGCCCGACACCAATATGCCTGGTTTCCTCTGCGCGATGAGCGCATTCACTGGCTGAGGCCTAGTGAGCAGATGACAAATCGGGCCATGGAGCTAATCGCGAGAACAGTGATGACTTGATATACTGCACGCCCTCGAGAATAGCAAATTACTTGATGTTCAGCCTGATGCATGGTAAGATGTTCTAAAAAGGCTAAAGGATGATTGCATCCAGAAAGGGTGTTACCATGCGTCAATACTGTGAGAGGTTGGAACTTTCGGCAGAGGAAACAACTGCCATCCGAAAACGCTATGCGGATTGTGCTGATTGTGGATAACGCTCGCTATAACCATGCGAGGCTGGTGCGGGAACATATTGCAGAAACTGTGGTTGAGATCGTTTACCTGCCGCCTTACTCGCCCAAGCCTGACGGAGCGAATGTGGAGGTTCATGAAGAAGAAAGTGATGCGCAACCAATTTTATAAGACCTTCGCCGAGTTCGTCGCTGCCATCAAACATTTCTTTATCCGCCTTAGTGACTACGCTGATGAGCTATCATCCCTCATGAGGGATAAATTTCACATTCTCGAGTGCGCCTAGTATAATACCAAAACTCAGCGATTAACTTGAGGAACTTGGCCGCCGGTTCGGCGGTTACAGCCTGTGGAGCCTGTGTAAGACCCGGCTTGCCGGGTAACGGGCGAGGAAGCAGGAACCGAACACCCGATGGACGGTGTCCTGGGGGGTAAGTTTCGGAGAACGGGACTGTTGATGTCCAGAATCGTTAAGGGGATCGAAGTAGGCGGAAGAACCCTGAGGGTGCTCTTCGACAGCGGTTCTCTCCGTTCCTACGTTAAGGCTGAATTCCGCCCCGCGACCGCTCGTAAGGTGA
>QLUL01000287.1 GCA_018725425.1 Chloroflexota bacterium | reverse complement strand
CTGTCAAATGACGCCCACTATTTTTGAGTGCCTCGACCTGTATAAATATTATACCCCTCGCCCTAGGACTGTCAAGGGTAAAGGCTTTGCCCGAGCTTTCGCTCGCCCCTGACAGTCCGGCGGGCTCGGGGCAACGCTTCAAGTAACAGGTCGAGGCCAGGTTAGGTCGGATCATGAGTTTTATCTCCTCTGCTAAGCGATGCAGGTGGGACCGGGTCAGGGAGAAGCCCCTGCCCCTGGATGATCTTGAAGTACTCTTTGACCAGCCGGGGACTGAGGCCGGTGAGGAAGCAAATCTTATTCAGGGAGGCCCCATCCCTGGCCATGTCGTAGACCCGTTCAAAGTCCCTGAGGTAACGGTCTACATTGTGGGGGTCATGGTTGGTCATCCTGGCGATCTCGCTGGTAAGGTAGCCTTGAAGGTGCAGGGCCACAATCTGCCTCTTGTGGCTGATGGTAGAGCCCAGGTCATGGACGGTGCTGCGTGTGGGGAGGAGTTGCCCGTCAGCCTCTTCCCAGGCATGCATGGAGTGGCGCACAGTGGAACTGGAGGCACCCAGGATGAGGGAGAGGTCAGTCATGGTGAGCAATCCCCCTTGCTGGTAGGCCTGCTGGCAGAGGCGAGCTACTCTCTGGGAGAGCAAGACTCTGGGCTTGGTGCCATTGGCCAGGTTCTCGATCTCCTCTCTGGTCCACAAGTCAAGGATCACGGTCCGCTGCTGGGTATCGGCCAAAGTCTTGCCGTAGGCTGGAGAATCAGAAGCATCTACGGCCAACCAGACTATCTGCTGAGGCTGCAGCTTTTCCCGATCGGGAGCATACTGCTCAAAGAGTCCCAGCATCCTCTCCGCCAGCACATCAGCGATGGCCAGTTTGTTGTCATAGCCGAAGTTGAGCACCAGCTCTCGGCGCAGGATATTAAACAGCGACTTCTGCTGAAAAACACCGAAGATAGACTTGTAAAGGAGGCGCTTTGTTTTGTCGGTCATGGTCTGAAGCCCTCCCCACAGATCTCTCCCCCTTCGAGGAGGCTTTTTTTTAGCAGATAGGCCAGGCGTTCCCGAAGACGGGCCATGATGGAGGCATATTCAGGGCAGGAGGAATACCGGTGGTAGAGAAAGGCATATTCCCCCACCAGCTTCTCGCTGAGTCTGGCATTACGGGCGATGCGAGCGGGGGAATAGCCTTCCTCCAGCCCCATCATCACCAGGCAGAAGTCATCCAGGTAGCGCTCCACCGAGTTGAGGTGATGTCCCAGGCGGGTGGCGATCTCGGTAGGGGTAAATCCCTTGAGATAGAGGTGCACTGCCTGGGACTTGTGAGAGACCCCCGGGCCGATGTCTCGCACACGCCCTCTGGTGGGGATGAAAACGCCTTGTTTGGAATAGGTGGCCAGGATACGGCTGATGGTCTTTTCGCTGGTGATGAGCAGGCGGGCCAGGTCCTCCACGGTGAGGAGTGCTCCTTGCTTATGGGCCTCCCAGGAGAAGCGGTGCACCAGGAGTTGACGGCGCATCTCCGGCTCAGTGATAGACAGGTCATCAAGGGAAAGGAGGGTGAATCGCACTCTAACCTTCTGGCATTTGGAAAGGGGCTTGCCGGCGGGCTCCTCCTTGCTGACGGCGGTGTACCATAGCTGACCGTCGGCCAGAAAGGAAGGATTATCCTGAGAGCGCTCCCGGATGAGCTCGTCAGAGAGGGTGGCAGCTTCCACCGGAGAAAGGTCATAGTCCTGGGCCAGGCGTAGGGCTAAACACTGCGGATAGGATTTCTCTTGCAGGCGCTGGAACGGTGTTCGAACAATCATGGACTGCTACCTCCTTTTG
>QLUL01000286.1 GCA_018725425.1 Chloroflexota bacterium | reverse complement strand
GGGGCCGAAAAGAGAGTCGACCGCACTATAATCCAGTCTTACCTGTTTTTCGCCATCGCTTTGCAAAACGATGGCTATACCCGTACTCAGCTCGCCAACATCACCCGTGAGATCAACAAGCTGTTCCCCATGCCGGCGATGATACTCTTCCGGCACGGTGATACACTCACATTATCGATAATCAACCGCCGTCTGCATAAGCGTGATGAACTCAAGGATGTACTTGAAAAGGTCACCCTGATCAAAGACATCAATTTCATCAACCCTCACCGAGCCCACATCGAAATCCTGTTTGACCTCTCTCTGGATGAGGCACATCGCCGGTACGGCTTCACCAACTTCGTGGAGCTGCACCAGGCCTGGCAGAAAGCCCTCGACAGTTCCGAGTTGAACAAGCGCTTCTTCGGCGAGATTGCCAACTGGTATTTCTGGGCGACTCAGCATGTCGTTTTCCCCGAAGATGGCGGCGAAGATACCGAGGTCCGCAATGCAACCAGCGTGATTCGGCTCATCACCCGGCTGATTTTTATCTGGTTCGTTAGAGAAAAAGGGCTTGTGCCCGATGATCTCTTCGACCAACGCAAGTTAAAGGAGATTCTCAATTACTCCGATCCCGGTGGGAGCACTTACTACAAAGCCATCTTGCAAAACCTGTTCTTCGCCACGCTCAATCGGGAGATGAACACGCCCCAGAAGCCGGAGAATCGCAAGTTCCGCTCGCGGAGCAAGCAATCCGGCGGGCGCGACCCTCACTACAACATCACCAACCTCTACCGTTATGAGGATTATTTCCGAAGCCCCGCCGAAGCGCTGGCCTTGTTCTCACAAATCCCGTTCCTCAATGGCGGACTCTTTGAGTGCCTGGACAAACCCGATAAGGACGACCCCACGAAGATTCTTCGCATCGATGGCTTCTCCGACCGTGCTGGCAACAAAGTATGCGTGCCGGATTTTCTGTTTTTCTGCGAAGAGCAAGGGGTTGATCTCAATGAGGCCTATGGCACAGCAAACAGGCGCTACAAAGTGCGCGGCTTGATCGATATCTTCAATCGCTATAAATTCACCATCGATGAGAACACCCCCATCGAGGAAGAGGTCGCTCTCGACCCGGAGCTGCTCGGCAAGGTATTCGAGAACCTGCTGGCAAACTACAATCCTGAAACCAAAGCGACTGCCCGCAAGCAGACCGGCTCGTATTACACCCCCCGCGAGATCGTCAACTACATGGTGGATGAATCCCTCATTGCTTACCTCGAAACACAACTGAAGGAAAGGATTCCAGCACTCCAGGATATGGAATCTCTGACTGAGTTGCTGCGCGAGGTCTTTGCGTACACCGAAAAGGCGCATCCGTTTAACGCAGAGGAGGTGACCGCGCTAATTGAGGCCATTGACGACATCAAAATCCTCGACCCCGCCTGTGGCTCCGGCGCCTTCCCGATGGGCATCCTGCACAAGCTGGTATTTATTCTTAGCAAGCTTGACCCTCATAACGAGCGCTGGAAAGACAGGCAGCTTACCAGAGCAGATGATATGACTGACAGCACCATCCGTGACAGGGCCATCGCCGATATCGAAGCGGCCTTCGAGCGCAACGAGCTGGATTACGGCCGCAAGCTCTATCTGATTGAAAACTGCATCTATGGTGTAGATATTCAGCCGATTGCGGTGCAGATTGCCAGGCTGCGGTTTTTCATTTCGCTTGTCGTGGATCAGAGAATTGATGATAGCCAAGAGAATCGTGGTATCATTCCTTTGCCCAACTTAGAAACGAAGTTTGTGGCTGCTAACACCTTGATCGGCCTCGACCGCCCCCAACAGGCGGTGTT
>QLUL01000285.1 GCA_018725425.1 Chloroflexota bacterium | reverse complement strand
GAGGCGAGTTCGAGGAGCGTCTCAAGTCGGTAATGGATGAGGTGCGCCGTGCTCAGGGAGAGATCATACTGTTTATCGATGAGCTGCACACGGTTGTCGGTGCTGGAGCGGCTGAAGGAGCGATCGATGCCTCCAACATGCTGAAGCCGGCTCTATCCCGAGGGGAACTGCAATGTGTCGGGGCGACCACCCTCGATGAATATCGCCGGCATATAGAAAAGGATGCCGCCCTGGAAAGACGGTTCCAGCCAGTGTTTCTGGAAGAGCCCAGCGTGGATACTACCATAGAGATGCTCGAAGGCCTGCGTCCCAAGTATGAATCGCACCACAAGACTCAGATCACCGATTCTGCCCTAACAGCGGCGGCCCAGCTCAGTGATCGCTACGTGTCGGGTCGTTTCCTTCCCGATAAGGCGATAGACCTCATCGATGAGGCCTCGGCCAAACTTCGCATCGACTCTGAAAGTTATCCCCCTAAAATCAAGGAGCTGGGGCAGCGACTGAGACACCTGACCGACGAGGAAGAGGCGGCCTCACAGCGTCGCGACTACGAGCGCGCGGCCCATCTCAAGTCCGAGAGATTACAGATCGAGGGAAAATATCAGGAACTAAGGAACAACTGGCTTCAGGAGAAGAAGATCGACCACGTGGTGGATGAGGAGGATATCGCGGAGCTCATTTCCAAATGGACCGGCATCCCGGTGAGCCGCATGCTGGAGGGCGAGATGGAAAAGCTCGTCCATATGGAGGAGAGAATCCACCAACGGGTCGTCGGACAGGACGAGGCGATAACCGCCGTCTCCGATGCCATAAGACGTGCCCGTTCCGGACTAAAGGACCCCAAGCGGCCTATCGGCAGCTTCATTTTCCTGGGCCCCACCGGTGTGGGCAAGACGGAACTCGCCCGAGCTCTGGCCGAGTTTCTCTTCGATGAAGAGGAGGCGCTGGTCAGGATGGACATGTCGGAGTACATGGAGAAGCACACCGTCTCCCGTCTGATCGGAGCCCCACCGGGATATATCGGCTACGAAGAAGGGGGGCAGCTCACCGAGATCGTGCGCCGCCGTCCCTATCGGGTAATCCTGTTCGACGAGATCGAGAAGGCACATCCCGAGGTATTCAACATCTTGCTGCAGATAATGGAGGATGGACGGCTGACCGACGGACACGGCCGCACGGTTGACTTCAAGAACACGGTGATCATCATGACCAGCAACCTGGGAAGCCAGGAATTCCAGCGCCAATCCATAGGCTTCCGCCGCGGCGATGAGACCAGGGCTGACCGACAGCGAAAGAAAAGCGCCGTTGAGAGCACCCTGAAGCAGACCTTCCGTCCGGAGTTCCTGAATCGGATCGACGATATCATCATCTTCGATGAACTTTCCGAAGAGCAGTTGCATCAAATCGTAGAGTTAATGCTCAAGGAAATCCAGGGGCGACTGGCCGAGCGGAAGATAACCGTATCTCTGACACCAGAAGCGAAGTCATGGATGGCCAGCGAAGGTTTTGATCCGATGTACGGAGCCCGCCCGCTGCGGCGGGCACTCCAGCGCTCGCTGGAAAGCCCCCTCTCCAAGCGCATTTTGCAGGGGGAATTTCAGGATGGCGATCATATCCTCGTGGAACGGGGGGCAGATGGACTCGTCTTTACTAAAGATGAGCCAGTAACCTTGACAGCGCAAGAGAAAGACTGATAAAGTATTAAGTGTTAAGTGGCACCGAGGTTCACTCCCTTAAAACTTAAAACGGCCCCGTGGTGTAGCGGACTAACATGCCACCCTGTCACGGTGGAGATCAGGGGTTCGAATCCCCTCGGGGTCGCCAATACCT
>QLUL01000284.1 GCA_018725425.1 Chloroflexota bacterium | reverse complement strand
TCACATAACCATCACCTCCTTCGATCAAGGGCGAGGCAGCCGCAGCCATTAAATTTTAGCCTCTATATATAAGACGCTGGGATAGACGATTCTGCTCACCACTTGCGCTTGCTTTCTGCGTCAACACGTATGTAGTTCTCCCCAAAAAGTCGAAGACTTTTTGGGGAGAATGACTCTGGGGTCGCCGCAAAAATTCAAAGATTTTTGCGGGGCACTAATATTTATCTCCTAGATTTAGATTCCCCTTAGGTTTCCCCATCAACCCCATCAAGGGGATTTCGTGTACGGATACCATCCTGGTAGTTCAACTCTTACTCCCGATGTTGGTGAAAAGTAGGGGCGTATGACACCGTGGTGTTCAATCGAACCCACATGGATTCCGAATATCTCTACTTCCCAGCCCGCAAGGAAGCTGAAAATGGGGGCACCACTGTCTCCTCCAGAGCGTGCATAAGCTGCTATAAACTGGTTTCGGAGAGCGCCGAAGGCGGGGTTGTGGCCCTGAGGTAATGTAACACCTGTCTGAAGTACCCTCCCTTGAGTGTAGCCACTTACGACCCCGGACATTATGACCCACTCGTGCATATGTGGATCTCGCCAACTCTTTACCGGCACCTTTGCGCCATCTCCTACATGGATATATGGGTCGACATCCGAATTGTGAATCGCCACCCGGGCTACATCCGCAAAGCCATTCATGCTTGCAACATCTTCAACCCTGCCGGCTTCGTTTCCGGGTCCTACTGTTGGCTGGTATACCTGCGTATTTACAGGGCTTGGCGAGCCAAAGGGAGGACCAAGGTGTCCGGTGATGACATAGTCTAAATCATCAGGCCACCACGGGATTGGATCTCGAACTGCGAAGCCTACTGTCGCTCCCCATGCATCAATTGTCATCAAAATCCCACCAATTATGGGGCGATATCTTTCGCGGTAGCCCGCTTGCTGCACGGCGGTTATCTCCGGATCTATCACCTGATGGGGTTGAGCTGTAATACCATCCAAGCCACCAGTTCTGGTGAGGGTAAATAGGACCGGAACATCCTGCATGCCAAGCGTCTCTGCCCTCTCAGATATCAGCGCATAAATTTCGAATGCAAGCGCCAGAGCCTCCTCATTGATTCTCAATTTGTCCATTTTGTCCCTATTCAGCCCCACGTCAAGGTAACCGTCACTAGAAATCGCAATGAAGCCTGTAGCCGGTGGTAGTATCCATGGTGTCCCTGGGGGGGGCACGATAAGGTCTTTCAGTTCACGCAATCTGTCGAGCCATTCTCGTATCTCGGTCTGGGTATTGTATGACGGGATTCTTCCGTATGCCGCAACGAACCACGGTCTTCCCTTCATCTCCTCTATTATCCCCTCTATCGTCAGCAATCTGAGGGGAGGCAGAGGTGGGTTAAGAATAAGGGCATACTCCTCCGGTGTCAATCTCATCACATCGACTTCTTCAGGACGAGGCATGCCCGGCGGCACTTCAAACCCTTCCTCCGTGGCGAGCTGCCAGTAGTAGCGAAGCATCTCTGGAATGTGCTTCTTGGCGAAGGCAATTGCATTCTCGCGATATTCAGGGTCCACCAGTTCCCACCAGTAGCGTGCCCCAGCAGGGGGTATGAGCTCATCGGGAGCGGGTACCTCCACAGGCATTTCAAATAGCCCTGGAGGGATTTCAAATCCCCTCTTCTCGGCGTAACGCTCAAAGAGGCGAAGCACCTCCTTCTCTCTTTCGGGGCCTAGCGACTCCCCCAACTCCTCGAATTCTGCTGGGCTCATTGCAGAGACATCAGTTCCGAAGTAACGGTCAAGTATCAAGACCATTATCTCCTTTACCTG
>QLUL01000283.1 GCA_018725425.1 Chloroflexota bacterium | reverse complement strand
GGACTAACATGCCACCCTGTCACGGTGGAGATCAGGGGTTCGAATCCCCTCGGGGTCGCCAATACCTACGAGTTCAGGCATAAAAATAAGCCCATCGTTTTCCTTTAAGCCATCGCAAAGGCTAAACACAGGCAGGAACGGAGACTTTAGCTTCAAAGCTACAATCTTCTTTCTATTTGTATCACAGTAGACAGCATCAAGCATTATAGCCAGCATTTTGGCCTTCTCTTCCTCAGTAGCTTCACCCCAGATTTCTAGCATGCTCTTTAGCTTTTCACCAGCTCTAATCATTTCGTTCTCTTTGGGAACAACCAGAGACGCAAGGGATACTTCGAGTCTCCTTTTCCCAAGCTCATATTCAGCCTCACCGATTTCCAGTTCCGCATAAAGCCTTCTCAGCCTCCTTATCTTCTCCTCTATCCTTTCCTTTTCCCTAGCAATCCGAGTCCTTTCATCCAGCGAAGTCAGAATATTCATCATTTCAATTTGCCAAGCCTGTGGAATCACCAGGCTTTTCATTACCCCATCAACCTGCTGATCCAATTCTTCGGCCCTCACATATTTATCTGGATAGAGGCAGACCCTGCCTCTTTTCCCCGATACCTCTCTATAGTATTTGGAACCAGATGGTGAAGCATTAACCCAAAGCTTCTCACCGCAAAAGGCACACCGTATAAGTCCCTTGAGCAAATAAGTGCGAAACCTGGGAGAATGTGTCCTCGGTGCCTTGCGGTGCTTCCTTCTCACCTGGCAGCACTTCTCATAGACATCTTTAGGTATAATGGCTTGCTGCTTACCTAAAATCCTTTCGCCTTTATAGGTAATATAGCCAGCATAGAAGGGATTAGAAATCATATCCCGCACAGAATCACAGGTAAAAGGTCTTGGCCCCACAGCACCGTAAATATCCTGCTTCCTCTTATTGCGTGTCAGAAATCCCATAGTGTTGACTTCGTTCGCTACATCCTGGAAGCCATAATCCCCGGTGGCATACATTGGAAAAGCCCTTTCAATCGCCACGGCCTCTTTAGGTTCGATAACAGGAATGCCATCATCCCCCTTAATATAGCCAAAAGGCAAATCGCCATTGTAATAGCCCTGTAGTGCCCGTTCCCTTTTCCCTTTAGAGGTTTCGTGCGCCAAATTATCGCTATACCACTGGGCAAAAGCCCCCATCATCGCCAGCATGAGCCTTCCTGAAGGGCTGGAGAAGTCCATTTGCTCGGAGAGGGAGACAAAAGCGATATTGCGCTTGGCGAACTCTTGAAAATAGGTCAGAGTGACAATTAAATTCCTTGAAAATCGGTCAAGCTTATGGACTACTACCACCTCGACCTTCCCAGAGAAAGCATCATTCATCAGAACTTTAAACTGGGGACGTTTCCCTATATTCTCACTCCTTGCCGACCTGCCCTCTTCGATATATTCTCCAACAATCTCCCAACCCCTTTCGGCACAGAATCCCCTCATTGACCTTAATTGAGCATCCAGACTATAGCCTTCCACTTGCTCCTCGGTGCTTACCCTTACATAAAGTGCAGCCCTCATTTCTTATTTACCTCTCCTTCGTTTTGAACATCGTTATCCGGTCCCGTCCTGTTTTCTCAAAAGGCGGGATACTATGCCAGCCATTATACGGCAAAACTCTTGAACCAGTATATCAGCCTCAAACTCGGCTGAGAGAGGCGGCGTTACTGCGCTCATCCGGGGGATAAATGGGAATCTCGCCACAGCCTCCATTACGGCGGCAGACCACGTTCCCAACACCGGTGCCTCTTCGATTATACAACAATTGATCTTCCCCAGCATATCCTGATCTCCGCTGATCACCATTTCAACG
>QLUL01000282.1 GCA_018725425.1 Chloroflexota bacterium | reverse complement strand
TTTGTTACTCATATCCACGCCGATCACTCAGGCCTGGTGTCGAGCCTGGCTGCGGATGCATCTACAACGGATGTTCCATTTCGAGGGGCTCGCCAGATTCGGGAATACATGACTACATGATGGATTTCGTAAGGATTGAAAGGGCAATTTCGTATCTGGTTCGATGATTTTCACAGATACGTGCTGGAACATCCGCTCAAACAAAGCTGGCTCAAAGCTGGATTACTCCCCCCTCGACCACCACTTCCATTCTCTATTTCCATGGCAACGGATCCCGGTGCCGGCCACAATGAATGTCCAGATTTATTCCATCTTTATGGCGCATCCCGGATTCAATATGCCTTTCCGATCGAAAACCTTCTTGATGCCCGCCATTAACTCCATCTCCTTTTGACCGAGGAAGATATCGAGATCCGGGAGTCTGATTCTCCCCAGCCCATGCTCTGCGGTCATCACTCCACCCAGTTTAACCGCTTCCCGGTATATCTTTCTCTTTACTTCCTTAAGGTTCTCGGCCCCTTTCTCTAGTAGGTCCTTCATCAGGTGTGGGTGAAGATTGCCATCCCCGGCATGCCCGTGCATGGGAATACTCGTGCCGAAACGCGCCGCGATCTTGTCTATGTCGTCCATGAATGTTCCCATACTCGCCGGGGGCACCGCGGCATCCAGACTATCTGCGATCTTGTGCTTTAGAGCGAGGTACATATTGCTTCTTATCTTCAGGACCCTCTCTTGTTCCTTCCTCGTCTTCCCCACTACCGCCTCAAGCCCGTGGTATCTCTCACAGATCTCAGAGATCCTCTCACAATCTGAGTATACCTCCTCCTCGCTCCTACCCTCCACTATTATCATCAGGTAGGCCACCCCGGTCTTACAGGGCCATTCCATGTTCAAGTGCGCCGCTGAAAGCTCAACCGGGCCGCGTTCCATATACTCGATAGCCAGCGGTATAACTCCACTCTGCAGTATCTTGGGAACGGTATTAATCGCATCGTGGCGGTTATCGTAGGGTATGATCATTGTGACGCTGGCACCCAATTGCGGAAACAACCGCAGAATCACCCTGGTTATTACCGCCAAGGTCCCCTCACTGCCAATTATTAAATGCATTAAGTCATATCCAGTATTATTCTTGAGCAATTTCCCTCCCAGTCTTAGCACCTCACCGGTAGCCAATACGGCATCGATCCCCTTTACGTAGTTCCTGATCACCCCATATTTCACCGCACGCGACCCACCGGCATTGCAGGCAACCAGACCACCTATCTGAGCACTCTGGTCCCCCGGATGCGGCGGGAAAAACAAACCCTCTTGCTCCACCTTCTCGATCAGCTCTTTCAGCGTCACACCAGCTTCGGCGATCGCCATCAGATTATCCTGATCCACCGCAATCTCTTTCATCCTCTCCAACGACAGAATTATGCCGTTCTCCGTCGGAATCGCACCACCACACAAGCCGGTTCCTCCACCCCGGGGAAATACGGGAATTCCCTCATTGTTTGCCAGCTTCAAGATGCTGCTTACCTCCTGTGAGCTGGCAGGCTTTACCAGAACCAGTTCGCCTGCCGGCTGAGGTCTTACCTCCACGGCAGTTTCATCCACCAGGTAGTCTGCCATCCGCTCCTCATCGGTTATCACCCAGCCCTCTCCGACAATATGTTGTAACTCTTTAACTTTCATCTCATTCTAGCCCTTTATCACCCCGATCGGCCTGGCCTTGAACACCTTGCGTGATATCCCCGCCCCATCGGCCACCGCAACCACCTCGCTCACGTCCTTGTAGGCCTGGGATGCTTCCTCAATCAGGGCCGTCTTACTCGCTACCTGGAAGGTAATTCCTT
>QLUL01000281.1 GCA_018725425.1 Chloroflexota bacterium | reverse complement strand
GATACGTGGGCGCTATCTTGTCAGACCAGTAGGCCGCTGGCAAGGTGGGTTGGCGGGACGGTTACGGCCTACTGCTTTGCCATCTGCGCACGACTCGGGCACACCGCGCTTGCTTTCCTGCAAGTCCTCGGCCATAATCTCCGGCAACGCCACAGCGTGCGAAGGCCGCAGCACCCTGTCCCACAGCGCCTAACCTGCGGTTCAACTCGGACGAGCGTTGCAGCCCGCCGGTTAACCTCAACGTTAGGCATCTATAACCGGTTTCAGCGCACAAGTGTTAACAGAAAACGAGGTCTAATATGGAATCCTGCCGTTATCGATTATCAAAGAACGGTAGCGTCCTAAGCGCACAAGATTACGGCTACTGGTCATTGAGATGGTCTGCAGACAGCATGGACCCAAGCCTCAAAAGATTGCTATCCCCTCCCTTCCAAGATCTTCCGCTAATTTCGGCTGCAAAAGCAGCCAGCTTCTTTTTAAGTTTCCAACTCATTGCGTTATATGGCGCTTGCTACTGGATTTATCCAACGTTGCCTAATTTCTCGAACGCTATAAGTGTTGAAAAGCTCACGCAAACAATGCGAGAAATGAAAACCGGTAGGGATGACGCAATCAAAGACTTACGCTACTCAAATGGAGAGCCATATTCCGAGCAAGCAAAGACAATTTTCTCGGGTCAGTTTGGTAGATTCTACAAGGCTATTCGAGATGACGTTGAAGCCAATGCCATCCGACGAAGAGGACTAATTGATGTAAATCTTAGTCGGACAGCTTGCACATTCATTTCTAGCACGGCAGCCATGTATAAGGTCGACCGAGCAAATATTGACACCGCGACCGAACTGTTCATCGCAAGTTATATCGATAATGAAGTTAGTAGCCATTTGCTCGCGTTGCATGAATTCATAAACATTGAGTCTTGAGAGCTCTAGGCAAGATGGCCAACCCTCTGTTCGAGCCGACCCGCTCCGGCACAGCGAGGGCGGCTCAACCAGTACGTTAGGCTTCAGGAATACGCCTGTGGACATCCGCTACTTCCTTGAAAGACGGTTGGCGTTCATTGAGCAGTACTACACGGCTGCTTCGGTGCCATTTCTCGAGCGCAAGCGAAAGATTGAGGCTGGCGAAGAACCGTTTGTACCGCCCTGCAGCGAAGACGGAGAACCTCCTTATCTCAAAGAATGGCTGGAAGCTGACGAATCTCTACAGATACTAGGGCAAACCTGCATCTCCATGCTTTCAGCCTCGTTACATCTGTACTTCACTACTTGGCAACATCATCTCAGCGTCCCAGTCGCTGAGTCGCTGAAGCCAACTTTCACGAAAAGCGGCTGGTTCAACGGATACAAGAGATACTTCTCTTCGCACTTCAATGTCAACTTTGAAAATAGTGGTTGCAATCTACAGCTCTTGGAAGAACTCGTTCTTGCTCGCAATCGCGTGCAGCACCCCATGTCGATCACGAGCAGCAGCACCAACTACTCGGACGACGATCTGAAGAAGCTGCCGAGCCCCTTCTTCGTCAGTGAGCGAGAATTCGAACTGATGGTAGACACCGACGACGGGGAGCGGCGCTGGCTTGTACCTCCAAAAATCATTGTGAATGCAAAGAATCTTCTAGCCGCAATTTCAGAAATCCGACGTTTTTCAGAATGGCTCGAAGTCACAGAACACTGAATGCCGCTACAGCATCTCACCGCCTAACTGTCGCCCCGTGGAGCGGAACTAGCGCACCGCGCTTGCTTTCCTGCCCAGCCCCAGCCATAATCCCCGGCAAAGCCGCAGCGTTCCAAGGCTCCAGCACCCTTCACACCATCGCCTAACCTGCGGTTCAACTCGGACGTG
>QLUL01000280.1 GCA_018725425.1 Chloroflexota bacterium | reverse complement strand
GATGTAGTGCCTAGCCAGAAATAGGGGCTTGACAAACACTTTCTCCTATGCTATACTACATCTGTATGTTCGTTCGAGTTAAGCAAACCCCCAATAGCCCTCGTGAATCAGTCCAGATAGTTCAGTCTGTGAGAAAGGGCAGCACCATCTCGCAGAAGATCGTGCGTCATATCGGGGTTGCCTACGATAACGATGAACTGGAGAAGCTAAAATTGCTGGCTGAGTCCATCAAGCTCAAGCTGGAAGCTCAGCAGCAGATGTTCCTCATCCCTCCTGAAGAAATAGCCCGGAAGAATCTCGAAGCTAAAGCTAAACGCCAGGGGATAACAGAAGAGGATTATGAAGTCAACATCAAGAATTTAGAGGAAGAGCAGAGGGTGGTGAGCGGCATCCACGATGTGTACGGGAAGTTATTTCACGAGTTGGGATATGACAGGGTTATCAAGAATCCAGCCAGACACAAGGCAAGTGTAAAAATGTTCGAGAATATAGTTTTGGCGAGGATAGCAAATCCGGTAAGCAAAAGGGCAAGCGTACATATGCTAGAGGAGAACTTTGGGGTAAGCTTGAATTTGGAGAACGTCTATCGAATGATGGACAAGCTGGATAACGGAGCAATAGAAAGGCTGAAAAACATAAGCTATATGAATACCAGAAGGCTGTACAGGGAGAAGGTAGATGTCATATTTTATGACTGTACAACCTTGTATTTTGAAGCGTTTGGAGAAGACGAGCTGAGGGGGCATGGGTTCAGTAAAGACAAGAAATTCAACGAAGTGCAGGTATTACTCGCCTTGCTGGTAACGAAAGAAGGGCTGCCTGTGGGGTATAACCTATATGAAGGGGGAATGTACGAGGGGCATACCTTGATACCGGCGTTAAAGGAACTAAAAGCGAAATACGAGATAGACAGAGTAATATTTGTGGCGGACGCAGGGATGTTGAATAAAGAGAATCTGGCAGCAATGGAAGCTGAAAGCCTGGAGTATATAGTGGGGGCGCGCTTAAAGAACCTTCCCATGAAGCTGCAAAAACAAATACTGAATCAAGAGAACTATGTGGAAGCTGGTGACGGGCATAAGGTAGCAAGATTTGATTATCAGGGTCGAAAGCTGATTGTGAATCACAGCGCTAAGAGGGCGAAGAAAGACGCAAAAGATAGAGAAAGAGCCCTGGAAAAACTGAAGGTGAAGTTAGCCAGGAAAAGGAATGTCAAGGAGTATCTTAACAATTGCGGGTATAAAAAATATCTGGAAATAGAAGGGGAGGCGGAGATAGGGGTAAACCAAAGCAAGGTAGATGCTGACAGCAAATGGGATGGATTACATGGGATAGTAACAAATGCCCGCGAGCTGAGCAATGAAGAAGCAATAAATCAGTATCGCAACCTTTGGCAGATTGAACAGGCGTTCAGAGTAACCAAACATGACTTGAAAGTGAGGCCTGTTTTTCATTGGAAACCGAGGCGGGTGAAGGCTCACATAGCTATTGCCTTCACGGCATATTCCCTCGTTAGATATTTAGAATATGGGGTAAAACTCCAACACATAAAGCTCAGTCCAGAGGAGATCAGGAGGAACTTGATCGGAGTTCAGACGAGCATTCTTTATGACAAGAGCAAGAAGATTCGCTATGGGCTTCCTTCGAGGTTGTCCAAACATGCGAGGAAAATCTACGATATCTTAGAAATCACGAGGCACTGCACACCTTATATAATAGAGAAATGTAGTGCCCTGATTTCCGGAAAACGTATCTAATTTCCCTGAAAATGTAGGAAGTCTGGAGGGTCTCGCCGAAACAAAGACCTTTAGGCGAGGTCCTCGTTGCTTTAACAAAGTCTATCTTGCGG
>QLUL01000028.1 GCA_018725425.1 Chloroflexota bacterium | reverse complement strand
AGGCACCGCTTTCCCTTTGAGCAGCGGGTGCCTGGCAGCAACGAGGCGCAGTACATTCGGCCGGTCGAGAGTCGAGAGTTGGGAGTCGGGGGCGGAGGCGGGGGACTCTGACCTCCAGACTCTGCACTCAGAACTCAGGAAAGGCTCGGTGGCCCTTGCCATCTCGGCATACCTCGCCTTCGCCAGTGCCAGGTCCAGCTCGGCGATCAGAGCAATGTTCGCCGATATGGCAGCCCGGTTCGCCCCCACATCGGCGCTGAGGGCCGCCAGGATCCGCTCCACCTCCCGCTGCTCCTCGATGGCGAGCTGACGCCGCTCATTGCCCAGCTCTACGGTCATCCAGGGCTCGACAAATACCGTTGCCCCGGTGTTGGAGACATCATGGACGATTCCCTTCAACCCCTTTTGAAGCTCTGCCCTCACAGGGATGACATATCGTCCTTCCCTCTCGGTAACCAGTGGCTCCTGAACTAGACCCCTGGCTGACTTGATGATGCCATCGAGGCGATCCAGCAGTTGCTGGCGCTTCTCTCTCAACTGACGCCTCAACTCGGCCAGCCTGGCCGAGGCCGTGTCCAGCAGCTCTCCGGTGGCACCGATGCATCGAGCGATGGCCTGCTCCAACTGAGGCAGAGCAACGATCGGCTCGGCGATACCCCAGAGCGAGGGGAACTCGCCGGCCAGTTTTTCGAGACTGGAGCGCAGAAGGCGCGCCGCGGCCAGGGTCGCTTGGATATCCACCAGGGTTAGAGGCTCGAGCATCTTCCCCCGGGCGGCCATTCCAGTGGCCTCCCGCACATCGACGGCTCGGCCGACGGAAAAGCCCGGACTCGTGGCCAGAAGCCGGCGCGCCTCGGCTGACTGCCGCAGCAGCAGGGAAACTAGCTCCGGGTCAGCGGACGGCCGCAAATTGAGGGCCAGATCGCGACTTGCCGAGAAGGAGGTGAAGCCGGCGAGTATCTCTCTGACTCTGGGGAATTCAAGCATCTCCAAGCTTTTCTCGTCCATGACAGCTATCATTCCAATAGTGGCTGTGACTTTGTGACGCTACTTCTCAAAATCAATCCATCCGCTCCTCTGCTCAAAAATTATACGAAATTTATCAAATATGTCCATCCTTCCCATCAACATTGGCACCTCTTCCACCAGCGCCCATGCTATTCTTATTTTCAAGCGTTCGCCATTCAACACCAAAGTACCCTCCTTGAGGATATAGGGAATACTCGCCCCCGAGATACCCCTAATCTCCTGGATAGTATCTCCCTCATCTTGCTTAAAACCAAGAGCCCTCCCGAAACGTAGAGGAATCATAGAAATATCGGCGCCAGAGTCTATGTACATGGGCATTCCTACACTAAGCGCATCTTTCTCCAAAACCACTTCGGCAACTGGGCGGAGAACCTTGCCTAAACTGCTTCTCTCCTCCCTAAATCGATGACGGATCATAGAATCAACATCCTCTCATCAGGAATCTTTGCCACAAAGGGTATTTCATGTGGATATTCTCGTCTCACTCTCCCGAGCATATTCTCGATGTCTTCACCGCTGGCAACTATTTCCCCATGTACAATAACCACATATTTATTCTCTAAGCCAGTTTTATCGAGCCTGAGGTACGCCTCGAAATTCTTAGTCATGCCTTTGCCTCCTTATGATTTAGCGATAACACTCTCCGGACCATCCCCGGCCTGCCCGTGTTGTTCCCGAAGAACCTTCCGCTGCACCTTGCCGGTTTCTTTATACCTCCTGTGAATGTGATTATTCAATAAGCGTTCAGCCATCAGCTTTGCAGTTACCTATTACCCATTACCTCCCTTACTATGGCCATAATAGTGGACATTGTCTTGCCGGCCCCTTCATGGATACAAACATCGGCGGAGGGGTCCAAATCCGTGGCTTCCCGGTTGATGATGGCCAGCCTGGCTCCCCCCTGCAGCGCATACTGGGGCATAAGCGCCGCTGGATAGACCACCAGTGAGGAGCCGATGACGATGCAGAGGTCGCAGTTTTCGGAGCGACGCTGCGCCTCGGCCGTCTCCCAGACTGGCATGGCCTCGCCGAAGAAGACGACCTGTGGCTTGAGCAGGCCCTCGCACTGCGGGCAATCGGGGACTTCTATTCCCTGGCTCATCCATTGATAGACCTCATCCATCGAATATTGCCTTCCACATTGGAGACACTTCACCTTTTCCATGGTTCCATGTAGATGGATCACCTTGTCCGGAGAATTCCCCGCCATCTCGTGTAGTCCATCCACATTCTGGGTGATGACGCAATCCAGTTTGCCTATCTTTTCCAGTTCGGCCACGGCGTAATGGGCCGGATTCGGCTGAACATCGGGGTGCATGAATTTCCCACTGCCGCGGAGTTTCCAGTAGAGTCTTCTGGCCTCGGGATCGTGGAGGAATCGCTGGATGGTGAAAATCTCGGGATCATATTTGGTCCAGAGGCCGCCCGGGCCGCGGAAATCGGGAATCCCTGATTCGGTGCTGATCCCGGCTCCGGTGAAGACCACCACCCTTCGGGAGGTGAGGATGAGATCGGCGACCCTCCTGGTGAGGTAATCGAAATCTTGCCCTGTCATTGACTCGTCCTCCTTCATTCATCGCAGCGCGGGGGCTTGTCCCCCGCCGGTCGTTGCCGAGGATAAACCTCGGTGCTACGTTTAGCAGCGTAGCGCGGGGGCTTGTCCCTCGCCAGTGCCTGCCTGAAGGCTAATAGTTTCCTTCAGCCTATCTTCCTTCAGCCTATCCACTTCGCTGTAAAGACAGCCACAATATCTCTGGTGGTAGAGACTGAGTTCTCCAGATACCCGCTGACTCTCACGAAAGCCATCGCGGAAATCCCGATAGTAGAACTCTACCCCATTCTCCCTCCCGGCCCGCTCGCCGATCTCCCTTATCAGTTCCTGATTCTGATAGGGGCTGATGAGAAGGGTGGTAGAAAAGGTGTCGAAGCCCTTCTTCCTGGCAGCCCGGGCTGTCCTGTCCATCCGCAGGCGATAGCACTCGGGACAGCGGTCTCCCTCGCGACCGACAACGGCCCGGAAGTAATCCACCATCTCGTAGCCATCAGCAATGATCAGTGGAAGGCTCATCTGTTTTGCCAGTGCTTCCATCGATTCCAGGCGTTTTTGATGCTCTGTAAAGGGATGGACATTAGGATTATACCAGAAGCCGGTGACTTCATGGTCGTGGTCCCGCAGCCATTTAACTACATAAGTCGTGCAGGGTCCGCAGCAGCAGTGCAGAAGAATAGAGCGCATCATTGCCTTCCCGAAGTTGTAACCCCTAACCCCTAACCCAAAGCCTGGTGAACCAGTCGAATCCCCTCATCCAGAAGCGCTTGCGCCCTTGATTCCCGGGGCGACTCGGTTATGATCCGAATCACGGGCTCCGTCCCACTGGCCCGGATGAGCATCCACGCGTCCTCGAAGTCGAGCCTTACGCCATCGAGGAGGTTTATCTCATCTGCCCTGAAGACAACGGCCGTCTCTTTGATTTTCTCCATGGTCACTTCTTTGAGTTCGTTCGGGCAGCGTACCTTTTCCCTTCGCAGGAAAAATCGGGGCAGACGTCTCAGGAACTCCCTGATGTCGGCGGGGGAAGTTATCCGGCTAAGCAGGGTCAAGGCAGTGAACATGGACTCGGGGTATGAACCCATCTCCGGCATGATATAGACCCCGACGTCCTCGACGCCGATGGCGGCATTGAGTTGACGGACGAGGTGAGCGAGGTGGACATCACCGACTTTTCCCCTCACCACCTCTGCGTCCAGGTCTTCAAGCGCCAGGTCGAGCAGATTCCCCACCTCGATGGTAGCGGCAACCTTCGCCTTGCCACTCTCTTTCGCTATGAGCCTTGCGATAAAGGCAGCCATCTCGTTAAATCCGAGGAAACCCTCCCGGTCGCAGAAGACCACTCGGTCAGCGTCGCCGTCAAAGCAGATTGCAATGTCACCACCCATCTCCCTCAGGAACCTCACCGTGCCCCCGAGAGTCTCCGCGGTAGGCTCGGCGCCCCTTCCCGGGAATAGCCCGTCCGGATCATCGTTTAGAGGAATAACATCAAGTCCCAGCGCTGAGAAAAGGTCAGTGGCAAACCCCGAGGCGGCGCCGTTTCCGGCATCAATAACTACCTTCAATCCCCGATCAAAGTCCCTGCCTGAAAACCTTTCCAATAGACGATCGAAATACTTCTCCCTTACCTTTTCATGGTCACGAAGGATTCCGAAAGAGCCACTCCGGAAATCCCGGCGATCGTAAGTCCCTTCTATGGCTTCCTGTTGAGAGACGCTGTAGCCAAGGGTGTCTGCGTTGAATATCTTTATCCCGTTGAAGGCCGGGGGGTTGTGAGAGGCGGTAATCATGAGCCCTGAGTCGAACTCCAGCTCCCGGGTCAGAAAAGCCAGCGCCGGAGTGGGAAGGATTCCGAGATCGGTTACATCTATCCCGGAAGAGAGCAGGCCGGAGACGACCGCACCTTTAACGAGCTCGCGGCTCAGCCTAGTATCGGTGGCAACGCAGACTCCCGCCCCCGGGGGTAAATTGGCGCCTATCGCCCGACCGATATCCCGCAAGAAATCTACGGCCAGCTCCTCCCCCACCACCCCTCTTATTCCGCTCGTTCCGAATAAACGCATGTTTTAGGTAAGGTTCGTGAACCCCTCACAATGTATATTAGACTATACAGCGGAGATTATCAAATATCTGACCTTGCGCCAGACGGCGTCATGGTTTATAATTTCGATATAGTGGGATTATTTATACTATTCGAGGGTGTGGAAGGAAGCGGCAAGAGCACTCAGGCGAGGGCGCTGAGGCGACGTCTTTCCGCCTCAGGGGTCCCGGTGCTCCTGGTGAAAGAACCGGGGAGCACCGTCATCGGAGATAAAATCGGGAGGCTTCTGAAGCATAGAGAAACAGAGATTCATCCGCTAACCGAGCTGCTCCTGTTCGCCGTCTGCCGCGCCCAGTTGGTAGCAGAGGTCATTCGTCCTGCTCTGGATCAGAATTACATCGTTATCAGCGATCGCTACACCGCGTCTACACGGGCATACCAGGGTTATGGGCGAGGATTGGAGCTCCAAACCATCGAAACGATCAACGAGATCGCTACCGGAGGACTTCACCCTGATCTCATTGTCCTGCTGGATCTGGAGGCAGAAGAGGGACTGCGTCGCAAAGGCAGGGCGTCCACGAGCGACCGCTTCGAGCGGGAGGAGATCACTTTTCACCGTCGGGTGCGGCAGGGCTACCTGGAGATGGCCAATGCCGATCCCGAGCATTGGTTACTGATTGATGCCGCTCAGCCCAGGAAGAAGATAGGTGAGTTGGTCTGGAAAAGGGTGCAGCAGTCTCTACCAGTTGCCAGGGGTCAGTGTTAACAGGGATTAGCTCCTGTCCCCCGATCCCTGACCCCTGCAAACTGCTTTTGGTGGACACAAGGGGGTGGGGGCGATGGTATTGTACTTCGGGAGGGCCTTTCTTGACAGGGGAGTCCAAAAGCAGTTATAATCCTCATGGTTAGAAAAACACAAGGGGAGGCGATGCTGGTTGACTGACGTAAGAATAGAGGGACACGAGTCGCTCGAAAGCGCGCTCAGGCGCTTCAACAGGAAGGTGCAGCAGGAGGGTATTCTCGCCGAGTATCGCCGGCGGGAGTACTTTGAGAAGCCTTCGATCAAGCTCAAGAGGAAAAGGGCAACCAAGATGCGCAAGAGCCGCAGAAGTTCGCGCGGCCCCTACTTCGGTAAATAGCAAAGTTCCGTAGGACGACAGACTTGACACTGCAGGATAGGCTGGCGACCGATCTCAAGGTCGCCACGAAGTCCGGGGATAAGGCGCGACTGTCGGCGCTTCGTATGGCGAGGGCAGCGATCAAGAACGCCGAGATCGCCAAACGGCATCTCCTGGATGACGCCGCGGTGATGAATGTCCTGTCGCAGCAAGCAAAGCGATATCGCGAGAGCATCGCTGAATTCAGCAAGGCGAATCGCCCGGATTAGGAGGCATTCACACGAATGATAGCGATGATAATCGTAGTTCAATTTATTGGTTTAATTATTTTTGTTTGCGGGATTTTCTTTATCCTCAGCCCGGCGGCGTGGAGGCGGTTCCTGCTTTTCTGGAAAGAAAGGTGGTATCAGTCAGGCGTAGTCTCTGCGCTGATTGCAATATGCTTCTTCGTGACTGCCCCTGCAGCCAGGTGGCCTTGGGTAATAATCGGCATCGGCGCCCTTTACCTGCTTGAAGTGATTTTAACCTTTGCTTGGGGCTCCGAAAGAGGGTCCAAGGTGATAGAGGAGGCCCTTAATGACAGCTCTTCGCGGTGGGTGTCAGCGATTGCTAATCTGGCGAGTGGCGTGGCAGTCATTCTAGCCTTTAAGTAATCCTTGCCGATGGCAATCTGTTTTTGCACCAATAGTGTAATCTGTGATGCATCCTCGCAAATACTCTCCTACTCGCAGGAGTGATTTGAGCGTGAAATTTGGGGTTGTCGTCTTCCCCGGCACCTGGAGCGATATGGACTTCCACCATGTGCTGGACGAGGTCTTCGGGCAGGAGGTCGAATATGTGTGGCACAAGGAGACAGACCTGTCCCGTTACGACTGCGTGATCCTCCCCGGTGGCTTTTCATACGGCGACTATCTTCGCGTGGGAGCCATCGCCCGATTTTCCCCGGTGATGGGTGCGGTGGAGCGCTTTGCTGCCGGTGGTGGACTGGTTCTCGGTAGCTGTAACGGGTTTCAAATACTCTGCGAGGCGGGACTCCTGCCCGGCGTGCTGCTCCGCAGCGTTCACCTGCAATATCGGTGCCAGTGGGTTCACCTGCGTGTGGAGAACACCTCCTCGCCCTTCCTTTCCGCTTGCCAGACGGGGCGGGTGCTGCGCATGCCCATTTCTCACTATGAGGGATGCTATTTCGCCGATGAGGCCACCCTTGCCGAGCTTGAGGCCAATGGCCAGGTCGTGCTACGCTACTCAACCCCCTCAGGAGAGATTACCGAGGCGGCTAATCCCAATGGCTCGCTCTCCAACATCGCCGGCATAACCAACGCCGAGGGGAACGTGCTGGGGATGATGCCCCATCCCGAGCGCTGCTGCGAGGAGATCCTCGGCGGAACGGACGGCCGGGCGTTTTTCGACTCCATCCTGTCGGTGCATGCGGGAAAGGAAACGCACCCGTAAAGAGTGCGGCTACAAATCCTGCAATCGGGAGTCGCGCTCTGAGCAAAGAAGCCACTGTAGGGCGACTCTAATCCTAGGGAAGAAGAGCAATGCCGACAGCTAGCCGAAAGCACTACTCCAAACTCGACGCCGACTTTATCGCCATGATTTTCGGCGTGATTGAGGGCTTCAGACACAAAGGAAAACCCTACCTATCCTATCTTCAAAGTCGCGAGAGAAACGATGAGTTTCTTATGCGCGACAATATCGTTAAGCCCCTGTTTGTAGCTCTTGGCTATCATCCCCAGCAGGACTTCGGCCCCGAGGAGACTATCCCCACCGGCAGGCCGGATACCATCATCCACGACCCCCAAAATCACCCGGTGATTGTCATCGAAACCCAGAGCAGCCTGCTAAAGGACCTTACTGAGCATCAGAGGCGCTTGCACAGTTATTCCGATGAGCTAGCAGCAAGATTTGCTATCCTCAGCGATGGGGTTCGCCTGGAAGCCTGGCACCACCCGGAGGGGGTGGAAGATCTGGGCTCAGTTGATAAAGCAAGTCAATTTACAGGATGCCTACCGCAGATTTTTGGCTAAGGGCATCGATGGACTCAGTGAAACTGAGGTTGACCAACTGCTGAAGCTCAGGTATCTCTCCAGAGAGTTCACCTTCGTGTCTGAGGAAGAACTCTATAAGGAGCCGGAGCTGGATGTCTCCGACCCTACTATCTTTTCCCAACTGCTGGAGGATTTGCAGGGCGCAATGAGATTGGTAGCGGAAGAAATTCAAGGTCAGCTTGAGCTTAGAGGGCGGGAATACAGAGAATACCAGCAATTGTTGGCAAAGCGAGAAGCCGGGGGAATCGTCTATGATGACCAGTTGAAGAAGTTCAGCGATTGCGTCAGGGTTTACCAGATTTATGGTCTGACCGATGAGGAAGTGGCTGTGGTGGAGGGATACCAGGAAGGGGAAAGACAGTGAAGCCAAGCGAATATCCTGAACAGATGATGAAGACCTTGGTGCGGTTATGGGAGGCTCAGGATGGTGCTAAACTGAGAACAGAAGGTGCATTGGGAACCGATTTAGCATTCTCTTCTGGCATTTTGTCATCAGGCAAATCAAAACCAGAAGATTATAGCCGTGATGATAAAGACGAGATTTGTGTTGCTGTGAAAGAGTTAGTAGCTAGAGGGTTCGTAACTACTCTTGACTGACTCTTGAGGCGAACTGTTTTGTCGTAACTACTCCTGGCGAGACTTTTGAGCTGGATTATCGGGATTATTTTGGTATTAAGCCTACTCCGGTAGGTATTGACCATGCTCATTTGCTTATGCGGTCTTGGTATCGCAAAATGTGGGATTTCTTCAAGGGTAATATCCGGACTGTAATCATCGCTGTCCTAACTGCTGTCATAACCACTATTGTAGCCAATTTGATCATGCGTCTCTTGGGTTAGCATCGGCTAGGACGTCTTAGTTAAGGCTATACCTGAGGAAATTCTGGATGAGTTACTTCAGGCGAGGAGGTGTGAGATGCCAGGAGGCTGGACAAAAGAAAGGCTCTCCGAAATGCTTTCTCTGGGTCGGGCTGAATGGAACCTGGGTACGCTTCTTGAGCTGTTCCTGGGGCTTATAGACCGCTCGGAGGACGTGAGGCTGGCGGCCCTGGATGCGTTGATGGATATTGCCAAAAGGCATCCAGAGCCGCTCCAGGTGTCCCCGATACGCCTGCTGGCTCAAAACATCTCTCTCCCCACAGTCGCCTCGGGCTTCCGATCGGTAATCTTCTGTTTTCTCCTCGAACTTGATACACCCGAAGCAGACTACGAGGTGCGACAAATCCTGAGGGCAGGGATTAGAAATGAGGACTTTGGGGATTTCCTGGACATCCTTGTTGAAACAGGGAAATTGAAGCTACTGGAAGAGCTCAAGCAAGAAAGATTGTCCAAGGCGAAGACCAAGATTTTGCGAGAAGTCCTTCAGGAATTACAAAATAAGCAATAGTTCAGGGTGCAGGAATATATCGCCCTTCATCAACGTTGACAAAAGGTCAGCAAATGTTGATAATAAAGCAACGATGAGCAAGGGTGTATTACCGAGATTGCTTGGGTCTTCAACCCGTTCCAAAATACTCGTCTGGTTCTTCGCTCACCCGGGAGAGCGGTTCTATGTCCGTCAACTCCAGGCTATTCTGGGATCGGACCTGGCCATAGTCAGCCGGGAACTGAGAAATCTTGAAAGCATCGGGATTCTTCGCTCGGAAAGGGTAGGAAAGGAAAGGGTTTACTCCTTGAGTATCGCGAGAGAAGGGATAAAAAGGATCAATTCATTCTTTTCGAGCTATCCCGAAGAGGTAGCAAGTGACTATCTGAAAAGAACGAAAGAGGTTGTTCAATGGCTAAAGCAAGACTCCAGATTGAAGGAATCATAAAAAGATATTCTCAACAACTCGAAAATTTAGGGGTAAAACCAGAGAAAATGATCCTCTATGGTTCTTTTGCTAAAGGAATGGCTGCAGAGGGGAGCGATATCGATTTACTGATTGTCTCTGAAGATTTTCAAGGAATGAATATCAGGGAGCGAAGTGAGCTTCTCGGGATGGCAGCAGCAAGGATTTTGGCTCCCATTCAGGCTGAGGGTTTGACTCCCCAAGAAGTAACGGAAACAGAAGAGGACAGTTTCCTGGAAGAAATCCTGCAATCGGGAGTTGCGCTCCTCGAAAAGAGGGGATGAGTATTATGTCCATCAGCAAGCAGGACCTGGAAAATGTCGCCCTCTCCGAAGGGGAGTACCAGCGCATCATAAAGCTGTTGGGGCGGGAGCCTACCATCGTCGAGCTGGGGATGTTCGGCTCGCTCTGGAGTGAGCACTGCGGATACAAGC
>QLUL01000279.1 GCA_018725425.1 Chloroflexota bacterium | reverse complement strand
TGATCTCCGCCAGGGGGCGACTCTTCTCCCTGCCCCGCCGATACGGGACGATGCAGTAGGAACAGAAATTGTTACAGCCCTGGATGATGGGGACGAAGGTGGTGGGGGGGAGGGAAAGAGCTTGTGCCGGGGGTAGAGAGCGTTCCCTGGCGCACGCCAACAGCTCATCGAAATTCTGGGGCTTCAGGAAGAGATCAACGTGAGGGAGGCTGCTCCTCAGTCCATCAACCCTGGAATCGACCATGCATCCGGTGAGAGCGAGGGTGACATCGGGGCGATTTCTCTTGAGCGCCTTCAGGTTTGACAGCTTATTTCTTACCCTGTCTTCCGCATTTTGTCGAACGACACAGCTATTGAGAACGATGATATCAGCCTCCTCGGGCCTTTGGGTATGCTCGTAGCCAAGCCGCCGCAAATCGGAGGCCAGACGTTGGGAGTCGGCCTTATTCATCTGGCAGCCAATTGTCCAAATATGAAACCGGTGCATGATATTGAGCAGGTAACCCTCACTAACGTTCGGGTAAATGAAAGTATCAAAATGCAAATTGCAGAATTGTTTTATAGTGTTTTGCAAAAATCACTGCACTGTGTCATTGCGAGGAGCATGATTCCTCGCCTGTCATTGCGAGGGACAAAGTCCCGAAGCAATCTCTGGACAGGCTCGGAACAAGCTCCGCAATCTCAAGCTAGGATGGAATAGATTGCTTCCCGCCACGCTTCGCTCGCGGCTTCGGCTCGCTCGCAATGACAGCCAAGGTTGTGTAATGATTTATGCGGTTGACTATAATTATATCACATCCGATTCTAACAATGCTTGCATTTCCCTCGCGGTGGTTGTAAAATGTTTCTGTAAGGGACCGCAAACGAGTGATTAGTGACCAGTCACCAATCACCGGTCAAGGGGGGATTTAGGATGGAGAAGGGTACATGGACAGTGAAAGCAGGTTTGGCCCAGATGCTGAAGGGTGGGGTGATCATGGATGTGGTCACCCCCGATCAAGCCAGCATTGCTGAGGAGGCTGGTGCCTGCGCGGTGATGGCTCTGGAGAGGGTTCCCGCCGATATTCGAGCCCACGGTGGGGTGGCTCGAATGGCCGACCCTACGGTGATTCAGACCATCATGGAGGCGGTGAGCGTTCCAGTGATGGCCAAGTGTCGCATCGGGCACTTTGTCGAGGCTCAGGTGCTGGAGTCATTGGGTGTGGACTATATTGATGAGTCCGAGGTGCTCACCCCGGCCGATGAAGCGCATCACATATGGAAACATGAGTTCAAAGTTCCCTTTGTGTGCGGCTGCCGTGATTTAGGCGAGGCTCTACGTCGCGTCGGTGAAGGTGCAGCCATGATCCGGACCAAGGGGAAGGCGGGAACGGGGAACATCGTCGAGGCAGTAAGACACATGAGGGCAGTGATGGGGTATATTCGCAAACTTCAGGGCATGACTGAGGATGAGCTGATGAGCGAAGCCAAGTCGCTCGGTGCCCCCTTTGAATTGGTCCGCGAGATACACCTGACGGGAAAGCTTCCCGTGGTGAACTTCGCGGCCGGGGGTGTGGCTACCCCCGCCGATGCCGCCCTGATGATGCAGTTAGGGGCAGAGGGGGTCTTCGTCGGCTCGGGGATTTTTAAGTCCTCCAATCCCGATGCCGTGGCTAAAGCCATCGTCCAAGCCACTACACATTATAACGATCCTCACATTATCGCCGAGGTTTCCAGGGGTCTGGGAGAGGCTATGCTGGGACTGGAGATAAATCCATTCCCCCGGGGCAGCTCCTCGCTACGAGGGGATGGTAGATGAAGAGAATCGGCGTTCTCGCCCTGCAGGGGGCCTTTATCGAACATATCGCGATCTTGCGCCG
>QLUL01000278.1 GCA_018725425.1 Chloroflexota bacterium | reverse complement strand
GTCCCTGTCTCAGATCGATATAGGGTTCATGCCGCTTCGTTCTGCAGATGAGAAGCCCTCTATCAAGCCGAACATCCACGCTTGCGGGCTGGATGCAGCTCGGGTCGAGGGGATCGATGATCAACCTTCCCCGGTCAATCTCGTCTCTTATGGTTCGGTCGCTGAGGATCATCTGTGCTCTTTCTGACCTGCCCTGCCCGCATTCTACCACCACTTGCCGCGGACTGCAAGTAGCGCGGGGGCTTGTCCCCCGCTTCCTCCAGCCGGGGATAAACCCCGGCGCTACTTGCCAACATTCACCAAGCTATCAGCCCTAGGTAGCGCGGGGGGCTTGTCCCCCGCTTCCTCCAGCCGGGGATGAACCCCGGCGCTACTTGCCAACATTCACCAACTAAGCTATAATGGTAAGCGTTCAGCAGTCAGCTATCAGGCCCAGGTAGCGCGGGGGCTTGTCCCCCGCTTCCTCCAGCCGGGGATGAACCCCGGCGCTACTTGCCAACATTCACCAACTAAGCTATAATGAATGTCGGATTGAGATGGGGAATCGTCTAGCGGTAGGACGGTGGACTCTGGATCCACAAGGCCAGGTTCGAATCCTGGTTCCCCAGCCAGACGGCGCATTCGTCTAGCGGTTCAGGACGCCGCCCTCTCAAGGCGGAGGTCGGGGGTTCGAATCCCCCATGCGCCACCAAACTTTGATCAAAGGGTGACTATCGCTTCTCCACCCCGGCTTTCTTCATGGTCTGCAAAATAGACCAAGCTATGATCGTCATTGATCTTCATCGCCACCCGTGTATTCAGGGGATAGCATCGGTTGTGATGTTGGAGGCACTGTACCGTAGCTCCTGAGGGCAACCTCACTCGGTACAGGTAATGAATGCCGTGGAACACCCGATCTTCGATTACACCCGTTCCATCCGCTGCCGGTTGCAGGTCTACGAAATCGGGGCGCACCATCACCTTCACCGTGGTACTGCTCGGTAAACTTGCAAGGGGAAAACAACCGATCTCGGTAGCAATGACCCCATTCTGCACCTCCCCGACGATGAAATCGGTGGTGCCGATGAACTGAGCCACAAAAGGGGTAGCCGGCCGGTGAAAAATACCCTCAGGTGTATCAACTTGTTCCAGTTGCCCGGCGTTCATTACACCGACTCGGGTTCCCATAAAAAGCGCCTCTTCCTGGTCATGGGTGACGAAGATGACGGTGGCCCCCGCGGAGCTCAGTATGCCCTTGACCTCAGCTCTTATCCGAGTCCGCAGGTCTGCATCCAGGTTGGAGAAAGGCTCATCCAGCAAGATCACTTCCGGCCCGGGGGCCAGGGCGCGCGCCAGAGCGACCCGCTGCTGCTGCCCTCCCGAGAGTTCATGGGGGTACCTCGATGCCATGCCGCATAAGCCTACCAGCTCCAGTGATTCCAGCACCTTTTGTTTGAGTTCCTGCCGACTACATCCTTTTAAGCCAAAGGCAATGTTCTTGAAGACCGTCATGTGAGGAAACAGGGCATAATCTTGAAAGACAATGCCCACCCCTCTTTTTTCCGGCGCAATCCATCTCCCTCCGGCAACGATATCCTCGCCTATGGATATAGTTCCCGAATCAGGCTCCTCCAGCCCGGCAATAAGTCTTAGCAGCGTAGTCTTACCGCACCCTGACGGCCCGAGCAATGAGAAAAACTCTCCCTTGTTTACTTCAATGGTCAGGTCAACGATGGCCGCTACCTTGCCAAAATTTTTGGACACCTGCCACAACGAAACGTGTGGTCTCTCAATTCCCTTTATCTTCCTTACCTCCTCATCTATTGGATTCTTTTCGGCGTGGCTACCCGCATCAGCAATATCACCGGAAGAATGCCCACCGCTACGATG
>QLUL01000277.1 GCA_018725425.1 Chloroflexota bacterium | reverse complement strand
GAAGCCCTGCGGTCGTCCCATAGAGTTGAAGCGTTATCCCGAGCCCCCGGGCTGTCAGGGGCCAGCGGAAGTTCGGGCAAAGCCTTTACCCTTGACAGTCCTAGGGCGAGGGGTATAATATTTATACAGGTCGAGGCACTCAAAAATAGTGGGCGTCATTTGACAGTATTACAATATATTGTATATTAGCGTGATGTTTTCGGACTTTTGCAACAGGCTCAAGTGATAAGGAGATAGGGAGACAAGGGGCCGGGGGACTCCAGACTCTAATCGGAACGAATTCGAAGAGAGTAGCTTACCTGTCCAAGAGAAAGGTGTCCAGAATACTCCGCGCCTTACAACTACAACCAGGCATTTTAACGAGGCAGGAAGGTAAATCATGCTTATCTTTTTTTATCTGACCCCCGTTATTCTATTTATTCTTCTGATTGTAGGAGCTACCCTTCTCCTAGCCGCCCGTGGGAAACGCCCCGCGGCCAGAATAGCAGCTATGGCATTGGGAATTATCGGTGGACTCATTGGCGCTTATGGTGTTTACTCTTACGTGGTTTACATTCACACACCGGTCATGCTACCAGTACCAATCCCAGAACCCCCGGGTGACGTGGTTTACACACCAGTGATGCCACCAGTCATCATGCGAGAAGCCCATTGGGGATTTCTCCTTCCCGCTACGGCAATTTCCGTTATGGCAATTGCGGGAGGAATATTAGCCCTGACCAGGCCGAAAGTAGCCGGGGCATTGATGCTGGTAGCCGGTATAAGCGGCTTTATCGCTGCTTACCTGAATTGGCTCCATGTTGACTATGGGTGGACTTATGGTCTTGCCGTCTATCCGCTGATTACAGGAGGTGCCATTGCCCTGGCCGCCCATAAGAAACACCCCACCGGCAGAACAGTCGCCATGGCTTTGGGGATTCTTGCTGGATTTATGAGCACTTCTGGCGCTTATATGGCAATAGATTGGATACTGGGTTACCGGGATGGAATCCATTGGATAGGATTAACACTCAGTATTTGGGGATTTCTCTGTGGCGTTATCGCAATTACGGGAGGCGTATTAGTCTTGACCAGGCCGCCAGTCGGTGGGATGCTACTGCTGCTTGGCAGTATAGGCAGCCTTGGAAACACCGTTATGCTTTTTTTCACGGGGGGGTTCCTTGTGACTCCCATAGAGATTTTTATGATGTATAGTTTTATTGCCGGCCTTCTTCTGATTCCAGGAGCTGTCCTTGCCTTGGCCTCCCGTAAGAAACAAACCACAGACGGATGAATTTATCAAGTCGCCCGGAGCATAACCAGCAAGCGTCACTGGATTGGCCCTTCTCCCAGGAGGCATCGGGGGATTATCCTTCTCTTTTCAGCGAACGCTAAGCGTGTGGATTCGGCGCATCCCTTAGCCCGTCACCCAGGACATTGAACGCCGGGACGGTTATCATTATCGCCATCCCTGGGAAGGTGGGCAGGTGGGGTGTGATCCGCATAAAAGCCCGTCCGTCGTTCAGCATCAAACCCCACTCCGGGGTAAGCGGCCGTGCTCCCGGCCCCAGAAAACTCAAAGCGGCCGCCGTTAGAATCACGTGAGCCATGCCCAACATGGCCATCACAATCACCGGCGCCATGACGTTAGGCAGCACATGCCGGAACATGATTTTTAGACTGCTGAAAAGCCCTTCGGGGGCTTTTCAGTAAACCCAGCCTCCGCCACCCTCAGCTTTAACTCCCACTGAAAACCGCAGTTTTCAACGCTCTTATCTATCTGCCGATGCCAATTGCAAAAGCGACTTTCTACAGCTATAATAAGATACGATGGCTAATAGATATCGAACCCACAATTGCAGCGAAGCAGCCGGTCACATCGGGCAGGGGATCA
>QLUL01000276.1 GCA_018725425.1 Chloroflexota bacterium | reverse complement strand
TTTCAATGAGATTTTGCAGGACTTTCTCGCTATTAAAATCGGTTTGCTCAATAGGGGCGAGTCTGCCATTATTGATTTCGAAGATTGGCACAGTTGCTATTCTCCTCTCGTTATTTCGGCATGATCTTTCAGTCGCTCTAACGACAAAGCTCACCGGCGGCAATGGAGCGCAGCGGAATTGGCGTCCGCTGCAGCGCATTGTTAGCCAAACTCCGTGAGCCTATAGCACATGCATATCTCAAGTGCTGATCAACCTAAATCAGATTTTTTGACCAACAAAAATGGTCAGTGGATACTCGCCGTTACCCAGAAGATACTTGTCGTAGATGTGATCCAAAGTCATTCTCCGCATGGTGAGTCCGGCATCGTTGAACACCATGTCCCACGTTGCTTGCGGGAAAAGACCGAGCACTTGGTGATCTGTGTGTATGGTTAATTCTCCCTGTTGCCGAATCAAATACACCAACGTGGCCTCGTACGTATTAGGACGAAACGGGTTGATGTAATTGTTCTCCAACAAAGTCACATGCACGCCGTTTCTTTCGCCAGAGTAAGCGAAATTGTTGTTTTGAAAGGTCTCTTCAGTTTTCCCCACCACGAGCAAGATGCCGCCAGTCTTGAGATGCTCCACTGCAGTTTGAATAGCCTGCAGAAGGTCGGCCAGTGAAGCCATGTAGTCGATGCTGTCGGGAAAGGCCACAGCGTCAAACTGCCGGTTTAACCGTAACGTTCGCATGTCGCCTTCCAGATACTCGATGTCTGGATGTGTGGCTCGCGCTTTGTTCAGCATACCCAGACTTAAGTCCACGCCTGTGACGGTGAAACTTCGTTTAAACACCCAGTCATGGCCGCCTGCGCCACTCCCCATATGCAGTAATGTGCGCGGCGGTTCTGCCGCAGAGTGCTGTATAAGCTCGACATACGCAGCGACTTCATCTTCGTACTCTGCCGGATCTGCCAACCAGTCTTCGGTCCAGGCGAGGTCGTTGTATGCAATCCACGTCGAAGCCAATACCATCTCCTATTTCTTATGCCCAACGACTGGCGTTCAGTTGCGGCGGAGATTTACCGAAAGGCGTTCGACAAACCAAAAACCCACCGCAACCCCAAAAACATGATAAAAATTGCAGCTCCCCGCCGTCAACTGCACCGACTTGTTAGGATCTTAACGGAAACTTGCTTGATTTACGGCAATGGATCAATAGTCACATCGCCATTGTCTACAACCTCTAACATCACGCGACTTCCATAAAGCAGTGACATACCAACCAACGGACCGCCATCTGCTTGCAGAACAAGCACTTCGCGTTCTTGTCCATACCATAACACTTTCGCAAGACACACATCCAATACCACCACATTCCCATCACCAAGAGTGGCGCGTCGATTGCCAACCAGTTGAAGTTTGAGGCTGTTGATTAAATCGCTCGGTAGCGTTCAGATAGCCATTGAAGCCTGTATCGATTACCGCCTCAACTTTTTCTTTCCTCTGATTTGAGCCAACAACTTCTAATTCGATGACAGCTTCTCGATTGGCTGTAACTTTTCCGGTTATCATTGTGTTTTCACCGAAAAGTGTCCGCCGATTCGATAGGCGGTTGGAAACCCGATTCGTAAACCATAAACGACAGCATTGGGATGCTTGGCAAGTAGACGTTTCGTGGCTACCAAATCGTCAGCGTTGATTTCGTATTCACCCGTTTCGATGTCAATGACCAAGAACTTGCCTTTGTGCTTGGGTTCAACTTTGTCGCGTATCTGTTGCCCATAAATCGCTTCGCCCTTTGATTCGACTTCTTTGGGAGTATAATTGGTATATGGCATGGTGACTTTCTCCTTGCATTTGAGAGGAATTACCTCAGCAGTAACTTGACTAATCCATACTTGAA
>QLUL01000275.1 GCA_018725425.1 Chloroflexota bacterium | reverse complement strand
AAACCTCAGATGATATCAACTCAATAGGAGAAAATCGGCAACTTTTTTGGAAAAACTTACCTATTACATTCACAACAGAAGGATAGTATGTTTTGGAGTGGCTGGCAAGGCCCCCTTACTACCTCAGGTAGTATGCATTTTTAGACTGCCAAACTCTGTATTTTTATTATGCCATAAAGAAACACTAATATTTACAATCACCACTACTATTTTCTTGCTTGTTGCTATCATCGTTCTACTAGCTTGACATTGTCACATTACCATGTCATTGTGAGGAGTGCAAGCAACAAGGCAATTTCTGGAGAAGGGATTGCTTCGCTTCCCCCGCAATAACAGAAGGAAATTCATCGGTATCCACCTAATCTGACAATGTCAAGCTAGTAATCAACGGAAAAGGAAAGCCTTGACGCTTGCGGCAAGGCTTATTAACTGCGGGGAGAGGAGCCGAGGAACGGGCGACTATTACCGCCACGTTGCCGCCCGCGAGCGCAGTCAGTCACCCTAATTAATCAATCTCTCCAATCTCTCAAAAAAACCCATTAGGTTGGTTCTCTTCCCTTCCGGGGCTTTCCGTATCTGCGGTGGCTGGGCGGTTGGCGGTTGGTTGCGCGCCTTTGCCGCCCTTCGTGCCCTTCTCTTGCCTCTGCATTATCTGCCCAAGGTCGACATTGATTACCGGTTGCGCCCCCTTTTCGGACACGACACTCACCAAAAGATTGTTGATGAGGGAGATTCGCTGTTCATGTTCGAGCACACTTTTCGTTTCCGTTTCGATGCGCTCGATAGCGAGCTGGGCTATGCCCACCGCACCCTCGACAATGATTTGCTTAGCTGCCAAGATGGCTTTGGCCTGCTGGCGCTGCAACATCGCGCTGGCGATCTCGGTGGCATAGGCGAGGTGAGTTAGCCGAGCGTCTAGCACTTCGAGCCCCGCTACCGCGAAGCGTTGCTGCAGGTCCGCTGTAAGCTCTCGCGCCACTATCTCGCCGTCTTCGCGCAGGCAGACGCCCTCAGTGCCGATTAAATCATAAGGGTACTTAGCGGCAACATGGCGTATGGCAGTCTTGCTCTGTATTTCCATGAATTCTGCGTAGTTTTCGACTTCAAGGAGGGCCTTCTCGGTGTCGGCGACACGAAACACGATGACTGCGGCGATTTCAATAGGACTGCCTTCGGCATCGTTAACTTTAAGTTGCAGGGTTTTAAAATTGCGCACCTGGAGGCTGACGCGGCGCGCCCCCGTAAATGGCGCGACAAACCAAAAACCGCACTCACGAATGCTGCCAAGGTACTTGCCAAAGAAAATTATCACATGGGCATGGTTCGGCGGGACTATGGTGAGCCCGGTGAGTAGGACCACAAAAGAGAGCGTAAACACGGCTCCACCGACGTACAAGAGCGCTTGTGCGCCAGCCAAGACAGCCAAGGTGAACATACTAATGCCAATCCCTAGCATTAGGAGTGCCAATAGCAACATTAGGAAGCCATTTACCTTCCAGGCAGACATTTCTTTCATTTTTTATCATCCCCTTCATCTTTCTACTGCGCTTCAGTACAGTATCCTCGAATCTACTACTACTACGTCCCCAACGTCATAAAGTTTCAAAAAATGTAACTATTCAGCCTCCATAATAATGATAGCAAACAAAAGCACCATTATCAAGGACCCCCGCCTGCCGGAATAAAAGGATTCTTCTCGAAGACAGCTTGAATAGCGTCGATCACAGGAAGGGAGTTCTTCCTGACGGTGGAGATGTAGCCCCTGATACGGCAGAAAATATCTGCTCCTTGAGTACTGCGAAAGGTCCCTGAGATTTTCTGTTGAACCTTCATCATTCGAATATCCCTTTCGGCCTGATTGTTGTCAAACGGAACGCTGAAATCGTACATG
>QLUL01000274.1 GCA_018725425.1 Chloroflexota bacterium | reverse complement strand
AGATGCTGCCGGGCAAAGCGGTGCTCACCCCCCACCCCGGAGAGATGTCGCGGCTCACCGGAGACCCTGTAGCTGAGATACAAAAAGGACGTTTAGAGACTGCCCTGAAGGCTGCTGCGGAATGGAAGCAGACGGTGGTGCTCAAGGGAGCCTATACGGTGCTGGCCTCATCCGAAGGTCAGGGCAGGATATGCGGGACGGCCAACCCCGGGCTCGCTTCGGCGGGAACCGGGGATGTCCTCTCGGGGGTTATCGCCGGGCTGATGGCCCAGGGGCTTTCGCCCTTTGATGCCGCCAGTTGCGGCGTCTATCTTCATGCCATGGCAGGAGAGTTGGTAAAAGCGGAGATTGGCGATACCGGCATGGTTGCCAGCGATCTCCTGCCCAGGTTGCCGCTGGTGATAAAAAGGACCTGAGCCTTCTAACCTTGTCTTGCTTTTTTCTTCATCCACCGCCGCAAGTTTGCAGTGAGACGATTGCCACGTGTCTCGAGTGTTGTAGTCTTCGCCTCGGGAGGTAGACCGAGCCATGCCCTCTGCCCAGGTCTTCTGCATGGAGTCGTTTCACGCGATCCTTCATCCCCTTGCCATCGCGCGCCTCTTCTTTTGTCAGGACGGTCGGCAGTCGTTCAGGCTGTTTAGCGCGCACGGCGTCAATGGGGCCTTCCAGGTCTTGCTTAAGCACCTGGCGCTAGAGGAACAGGAGAGCGCTAAGGGCCTGGTTTTACGTCGAGGCGGTAACGTTTTGACCGACAGCCGGATGGGTGAGAAAGGCCTTTCTGAAAAGTTGTCGGGGACTGGGACTTGATGTATACTATAATAACAACAGCAGGGCCTGGGGAGCTTTCCACGAGGTGCTTCTCCAGTGGTATTATATGGAATCTTTCCGTATAATGCAATCTCACAAAGAGGTTAGATGGAAAGTTTCGGCCTGGTAATTGTTCGGCTCACCAGAATCGTATGAAACGTATGCTCTACAGAATGGAGCTGTGCAACGATGACGAGGGATATACGCTTCCCTGTTCGGTGGAGATCCGCCGTTATTGTGCGAAGAGGGATCACGAAGCGATCCGTTCTGTGTATGGCCGTTCTTTCGGAGAACCCCCGTGGCCTTTGGACTGGGATAGATTTGATGAGTTCGACGCCAACGGCGCTTTCATCGCAGAGGATGTAGGAACCGCGGAAGTTATTGGCTACGTTCTGAGTTTTCGCCGGCGTGACTATGGGTACATCAGCGTGGTGGCAGTTGTGCCCGAGTACCATCGGCAGGGGGTCGGCTTTGCACTTGTGGGGACTGCTATCCGTTACCTGCGTGGGCTCAGTTTGCGCACGATTAGGATCGATGTCTACGTGGACGCCACGCCGGCAGTGAACCTGTATCGGAAGGTTGGTTTTCGGGTCGAGACAACCTTCGAAGACGAAGAGGACGAATAGGAGAGACCGGGAGCCGAACAATGGCATGCAGGCTGACCGCCTTTCCACTGCGCTCCAAGGCGGGAGCTGATGCCCAGCATTAGGCCCACAATAAACGGAATATGAACATGCAAAGAATTAATCTTGAAGAAGTTCGGCAAGGCTTCCAAGGTAGACCATTCTGTAAACTGGTGAAACACCACCTAGCTTATCCGAAACAAGACGTTCGCGTTTGTTGGTATTCAAGGAACCGTTGAAATGCTTCCAGAAAAAGCAAAGCCGCTCGTAGAACCATTTATCGACCGTTGGAACGCAAGAGCTTATGAGAAAGACTTCTGGCAAATGGACACCGCAATCGTTTTCGATGAGATAATTGGCGATGCCAGAAGTGTTCTTTCAGAATCCGGAATTGCATTTGATGACGAAACTCTATTCAACATGTTCAATATCATCGTGCTTAGTTAGATTCTGGTGCGGAACTTTTAG
>QLUL01000273.1 GCA_018725425.1 Chloroflexota bacterium | reverse complement strand
TTTTTTTGCCCACTTTTTTGCGAGTATGGACGAACTCCCGGTTATAGTTTCCTTATCACATAACCATCACCTCCTTCGATCAAGGGCGAGGCAGCCATTAATTTTTGCCCTCTATATATAAGACGCTGGGATAGACGATTCTGCTCACCACTTGCGCTTGCTTTCTGCGTCAGCGTATATAGTTCTCCCCCCAGAGTCTTCGACTTTTTTGGGGAGATTGACTCTGGGGTCGCCGCAAAAATTCAAAGATTTTTGCGGGGCACTATCATGTCGCTGGATCTCCCCGAGGTTTCTCCATTAGGGACAGCGGCAAGCTATCTCCTCGTGAATGGTCTCCATCCTGGCAGTTCAGTCATTACTCCCGATACCGGTGAAAAGAGGCCGATCCGGCCAATGTGAGGGCAATATAAGAAACCCCAGGCGATTCCTGTTACTGCCACTCCACCCCCAGCGGCGCTTATGAAAAGGGGAGCACCACTGTCTCCGGGCTCTACTCTAATAGTTGTCCAAACTTGGTCTTGGAGAACGCCAAATGCAGGATTGTACGTATCTCGATTCACACTAAGTATGTGGCCGGAGGTACGACCGGTGGTCCTCCCAAATTTGCCAGACCACTCATGCAGCGCTGGATCTCGCGAACCTGTTACCGGGGATGTCCAGAAGGTCATTACCCGAATGTATGGGATGACATTCCCATCGGGGGTGGCTACGCGCGCAACATCTGCAAATCCTCCACGGCTTGCAACACCGGCAACCGTGCCGACTTTATTTCCCCCCAGTTCCGTTGGCTGGTACACCCGCGTGTTTATAGGGACAGGGGGGCCCCCAAGATGTCCGGTGGTCGTAAGGTCTTTGTCATCCCACCAAAACACGATTGGCCTCTGAACCGGGAAGCCCGCTGTCGCGAGCCCTGATCTCCCCTTCACTTGGGCTCCACCGGGTATGGGGCGGAATTTCTGGTCAAGGGGTAGGGGTGTCCCTAGGTAGCCGCGCGGGTCTTTCGATCCAGCTAGGTGGACTTCAATCCACCTGAGGACAATAACGACCGGAACATCCTGAACACCAACCATCTCTGCTTTTGTAGCTATCATGGCATAAATCTTGGGAGCAATCGCCACCGCCTCGCACCTTGTCAACTTCCTGCAATCCAACCACACACTAATATAACCGGAAGCGTCAATCCCCTTCGTCCAAATTCCAGATTTACTTTTCATCAAGGGAAGGAAAAGTGGAGACGTGAGCTCGGTTACTTCACGCAATCTATCGAACCATTTTGCTGGATTGCTATATGCGCGAGTTCTCCCGAATGTTGCAATGATATCAACACCCGGAAAATATCTATTTATCCACTCCTCAACTCCTATCCTTCCAAGAGGGAATGAAGGGGTAAGGATGAGATTATATTCCTCTGGTGTTAATCTCATCACATCAAGGTTCTCAGGACGAGGTATGGGCAGTTCAACTCCCTTCCACTCAGTAAGCTCCCAGACGGAGCGAAGCGCCTCTGGAATGTCTTCCTTTGCCCCAACAATTGCGCCCTCACGCAGTTCAGGGTCCACAAACTCCCACCAGTAGGTTGCACCAGCAGGGGGTATGAACTCCTCCCTGGGAGTAGGCATTCCGGGTATTTGAAACCCCTTCGTTGTGGCATATTGTGCAGAGAGACACAACACCTTTTCTCGGCTTTCACAATCTATCGCATTCCACAACTCCTCGAGTTTCTGTGGACTCATAGCGGAGATATCAGTCTCGAAGTAACGGTCAAATACCGAGACCATTATCTCCCTCACTTGCTGCTGATAATGGGGAGAAAGCGGTAGTGCTTCCCACCAGTAGCGAGCGTCCCATCGGAACTCCTCATGCCTCTCTTCTCCAGCCGCTGCTGGTATTGCGGCCATTGGAATCACCAGCA
>QLUL01000272.1 GCA_018725425.1 Chloroflexota bacterium | reverse complement strand
TAATGGGTGCAATAGCAGCAGCGGGTGGGGAAGAGAGACGTATTGATGTGGAGGACTTTAATTGGGACGCTCGCTATTGGTGGGGAGTGCCGCCTTTAACTGCTTGTGAGCGTGAGCAGGTAAGGGAGATAATGACCCTGATATTTGACCGTTACTTCGGAATTGATATCAGCAGGATGAGCCCACAAGAATTTGAGGACGTCGGGACATCGATAGGTCTTGAAGGAGAGAAGAAGGCACTTCGCCTCTTTGAGCATTACGCCAGGGAGAGGGGATTTCAAATGCCTGCAGGGATATTTGAAATGCCTATTCCCAGGGAGAGGGAGGAGTTCATACCACCTAAAGATGCGACCTATTGGTGGGAGTTCATAGACCCTGAACTCCGTGAGCAGGCAATTGCTCAGGCAAAGATAGAAATTCCAAAGATGCTCCGCTCCTACTGGGAATGTGCTGACTGGAAAGGAATAGAATTGCCCTTGCCTCGCCCTGATGTTGATGTGATGAAATTGCCACCGGAGGAATATCATCTCATCCTTAGCCCGCCTTCATTCCCTCTGGGAAGAAGAGGAGTTGAGGAATGGATAGAAAGGGTGTTGCCGGGTGCTAATATCATCGCAGTATTCGGGAGAACCCGCACATACAGCAATCCGTCCGGCTGGTTCGACAGATTGCATGAAGCAAACAACCTCTTTCCTCTCCTGGTAGGTAGGTTTGGAGTTTCTGCGATGGGTATTATCGGCGCGGGTTATATCCAGGTGTGGCTGGATTGTGGCAAGTTGACGGTTGAGGAGGCAGAAGCGGTTGCTCCCAAAATTTATGCCATGCTAGCTGCAAAGGCAGAGATGGTGGGCATTGAAGATATTCCGGTGGTGTTTGTCCTGGAAGCATTAAAAGCAACGACTGCTGACTTGTACATTGGTACTGCGAAAGATCCGCGGGACCATCTAGGTACATGCTTGCCGCTTGACCAGAACTTTCGCCCCGTACCCGGTGGAGCTCAGAGGTCAATGGGTGGAGGGATGGCGACAATAGGCTTCCCAGTTCGGGATCCGATCCCCTTCTGGTGGGATGACGAGGATCTTACCACCACTGGACATATTGGGGATACAATAGCACCTGTAAATACGCGGGTATATCAACCACTACCCCCACACCTAGTCGGCACGGTTGCTGATGTTGCAAGTTGGGGTGGGCGTGCAGACGTAGCCCGGGTAGCCACCCCTGATGGGGATGTTATCCCATACGTTCGCACAATGACCTTCCACACAGCCCCCGTAACGGGTTCGCGCGATCCGGTGGTGAATGAGTGGTCCGGCAAATTTGGAGGGACAACCGGTCGTACCTCCGGGCGCATATATGCTACGGGTGTGCAAATGCACAATCCTGCATTCGGCATTCTCCAAAAGCAAGTTGTGGCAACTATTAGAATAGAACCCGGAGACAGTGGTGCTCCCCTTTTCATAAGCGGCCCAGATGGTGGAGTGGCAGTAACAGGGATTGCTTGGGGTTTCTGTCGAGTGCGCCCTGAGCGGGGCCTCTTTTCACCAGTCTCGGGAGTAATGCATGAACTGCCAGGATGGTATCCATACACGAGATGATTTGCCGCTGTCGCTGATCGAAGGGACATAATAGTTAACCCCAGCAGAGCCAATCTCCCCAAAAAGCCCTCGGCTTTTTTGGGGAGAACTATAGAAACCCTAGTAGCGGGATTATATGCTGATGCAGGAAGCAAGCGCAAGTGATGAGCAGAATTATCTGTTCCAGACGTCTCATATATATAGAGGCCAACATACCAGTGCCCGCCTCGCTTTTGATGGAAGGGGGCGATGGTTATGTGAAAACGAAACTATAACGGGGAGCTCGTCCACACTCGCAAAAAAGTGGATAAATACAAGGGAGAGTAACAACAATGA
>QLUL01000271.1 GCA_018725425.1 Chloroflexota bacterium | reverse complement strand
TTAATGGTATATTCCTACTTACTTTAACATAAGCGCGATAGAAAGACAATAGCAACAGCAGTGAGCCCGACTCAGCGATCACCTTTCTCAAATCCAGTCAAGAGGTCTACCGCCTGCTGCGCAGCGTCCGCAAAGGGCATCAGCACAAGGTCGGCACCGGCCTTCGCCAGGTTGCGGGCTTCGTCTGCCGTATGGGCGGTCAATGCTATACGTCCCGCATAGTTGTTGTGTCGCAAAGCGCGCAACAATATCAGGTTGGCTTCATGCTGATGCACGGTGCAAACCACCCAATGCGATTGATGCAGGGGAAGTAACAGTGGGAATTCGGGATCCTCCGCATCACCGTAGCGAGCAGCCATGTCTTGCTTATGCCACCTGGCTATCACCTCGGGGTCGAAGTCCACACCGAGCACCTCAAGTCCACGGCGTCGCAGCTCTTGAGCGATGATACCGCCATATCCTCCCAGGCCAAAGAGGATGACATCCAACTTATCACCAGCCTCTATCGCCCCGCATATGGCATCTTCACAGTGAGCTATCGGGCGTTCAAATATCCTCAGATATGGCGACAGTCGTTCATGTATCGGATGAGAATAGAGTATCAGATAGGTGGATAGCCCGATGGTAACCAGTCCCACCAGTGTGATCAACCCTACGGTCTCGACGTCTATGAGGCCCAGAGCCAATCCCATCGCCGCGAATATCAAGGAAAACTCGCTGATCTGTGCAACCGTAATGCCGGTCAGAAAGCTCGTGCGACTGCGGTAGTTCATAAACCTCATAATAGTCATAACGCTCAGTGGGTTCCCGATGAGCACGAAAAGCGAAAACACGACGGCAGGGCCAATTTGGGCGCCTATCAAGCCAAGGTCGAGGTTCGAGCCGAGGCTGATGAAGAAGAAAAGGAGCAAGAAATCTCGCAGGTTGACCAGGCGTGCCCCAATGGATTCTCGGTAAGGCGTGGATGCCAGCGACATTCCGGCCAGTAGTGCCCCCACCTCCTTGCCAAGACCGAGTGCGTCACCCAGTGTCGCCAGGAATACTGCCCAGGCAATGGAGAATAGCACCAGCAGTTCCTGCGAACGCGCCATCTGGTGTAAGAGCGCCGGCAGAACGAACCGCATCAGCAGCCCTATCCCGGCCAAAAACGCTGCGCCTCTGAGCAGAATCATAAGCATATCATGCCCCAGGATACCTAATTCCCCCACGGCACCAAAGGCAGACAGCCCGATCATTACCAGCACCACCACGATGTCCTGCACAATCACTATTCCCAGCGCGATATGACCATGGAGGGAGTCAATCTCCCGTTTATCGGATAGAAGCTTGACGATGATTATGGTGCTGGAAAATGTTAATGCCACGGCAACGAAGAAGGCGGCTACCGGTTCTAATCCCAGCGCTATTGCGATGATATAACCGATGATCGAGGTGAATAACACCTGTCCCAGTCCAATCAGGATTGCTACGCGTCCCATAGTACGAATCAGTCGCAGGTCAAGTTTGAGCCCCGCCACGAACAGCAGCAGGGCGATGCCAATCTTGGCCATAAGGTCTACTTCGTCTCTGGCAGCCACCAGTCCCAAGCCAGCCGGTCCTACCAAAATGCCCACAAGAATAAATCCCACAATCATCGGTTGTCGCAGGCGCATCATCAGAGCACCGATGACGGCAGCGATCATCAATAAGACCGCAATCTGGGAGAACACATCTATTCTCAGTGCTTCCATCTTCTTCTCTTATATAAGAGGTTCTTCGATAAATTTACCTCTACCTCCAGTTCCGCTTCAGGTAAGGGCCTATATCCATAGCCTCGGACGGGCCGACCATGACCTGCCAATCGGGGAGTTCCTCCTCCAATCCCGAATATCATCCCCAAACGCTCCACGCGGTAACCTGTGACCTCTTCTACCATCCCGTTGATTCCCTTACAA
>QLUL01000270.1 GCA_018725425.1 Chloroflexota bacterium | reverse complement strand
GACTCAAGGCTGATATCAGCGGCCGGCCCAAGAGCATCTACAGCATTTATACCAAGATGCAGAAATACACCGAGCAAGGAAAGGAATTCAGCGAAATTCATGACCTCCTGGCGCTTCGCGTCCTTGTTGATCAGGTCTCCGACTGTTATAACGCCCTGGGCATTATTCATAGCCTCTGGCATCCGCTGCCCGGACAGTTCGATGACTACATCGCTAACCCCAGAGCAAACATGTATCAATCGCTCCACACCACGGTGATAGCGCTCGAAGGCAAACTGCTGGAGATACAGATTCGAACTCACGACATGCATCGCATTAACGAATACGGGGTGGCGGCCCACTGGCGATATAAGGAAGGCACTAAGGCGGACAAACGCTTCGAGGAGAAGATAGCCTGGTTGCGGCAACTCATGGAATGGCGAAAAGACCTCAGCGGGGCGGGTTTCGTTGAGTCCCTCAAGACCGATGTCTTCAGGGATCAGGTCTACGTATTCACCCCGGCGGGCGAGATTAAGGAACTGCCTCGAGGGTCTACCCCTATCGATTTCGCCTACCGAATTCATACCGAGCTGGGTCATCGCTGCACCGGATCCAAGGTCAATGGCAAGCTCGTTTCACTGGCTTATCAACTTCGGAATGGAGATGTGGTCGAGATACTCAGCACCAAGTCCGATCGTGGCCCCACCCTCGATTGGATGAACCCCGACTCGGGTTATGTCAAGAGCCATCACGCACGGGAGAAAATCAAGCAGTGGTTCCGCAAGCGAGAACGAGTCGAGAATCTCGAGCAGGGGAAGGCACTCTTTGAAAAGGAGCTTAGACGCCTTGGGGTGAGTGCCAGCGGGATAGAAATAGCGAGCTTATTTAACTACGATGATCTCAACGAATTCCTGATTGCCATCGGATGCGGGGATATCAGCGTTCATCAGATCGGCTCCAAGTTAGTCCCCAAGGAGGAACCCGTATCACCTCCCCCAACAGCCCCACAGCGACCAGCGGCACCTACCGGCGTCCTGGTGCTCGGAGTCGGCGATTTGCTGACACACCTTGCACCGTGCTGCATGCCGGTTCCCGGCGATGAGATCGTCGGCTTCGTCACTCGAACTAAAGGCATCACCATTCATCGCCGGAACTGCTCTAATATCAGCACTGAGCATGAGAAGGAGAGGTTAATCGACGTCAGTTGGGGCCGCGGCGTTCGCTCCTATCCGGTCTCGATTTGCATCCAGGCATATGACCGGGTGGGACTGATAAAAGATATTACTACCGTCGTTTCGGAGGCCAAAATAAATATATCCTCGATTTCAAATGTAAACCACGACGATGCCACCACCTCCGTATACCTCACCCTGGACATTGCGGACATCGGGCATCTGAGTCGGCTTTTCTCCCGGTTAGAGAGGGTGCGGGGGATCATCACCGTGAGCCGCATCGCTAGAGATAGGTGAAGTGGAAATCTTTCGGAAACAGTCCCAGGGACTGCCGGACAGGCCTGGCGTCTATCTCCTTCGGGACGATGGCGGAACTGTCCTCTACGTTGGCAAAGCGGCCAGCCTGCAGCATCGTGTGAGGTCCTACTTTGCGCCCCAGGCCCTACCCCCGAAGCTTCGGAGGATGGTCTCACGGGTAGCCGATATCGACTTTATCGTCACCGATTCCGAGCAAGAAGCCCTCATCCTCGAATGCAATCTCATCAAGAAGCATCGCCCGTATTATAACGTGCGTCTCAAGGATGATAAGAGCTATCCCTATCTCAAGATCACCCTCCCCGACGAGTGGCCCGGTGTGCAACTAACCAGGCGTCTGATCGAGGACGGAAGCCGGTACTTCGGCCCCTTCGCTGGCCCTGGCTCCCTTCGCCGAACCATGAACCTGCTGAACAAACTTTTTCCCTATCGAACCTGCAAGAGGATCATCACCGGCACCGATACTCGCCC
>QLUL01000027.1 GCA_018725425.1 Chloroflexota bacterium | reverse complement strand
CAGATTCGGGATGATAAACAACGTCAGGGAAGGAGGTTTTTGGGGGATGTAATCGCAACTAATTGCAAGAGGGCCGTAAGGAAAACAACAACCAAAGAGGAGGTCACCGATGCTCAAGAGAATACTGAGGAGAGCTAGGCCATTGGCGTCGATCCTGGCTATCACCATGGGCGCCGCCCTGATCGGCGGCTGTCCGGCCCCCGCCGAAACCGGGACACTGCAATTTCATGCCAACGGCGAGGGCTTCATCCGACAGGGCTTCGTCTCCAGGGACGGATGGGCACTCACCTTCGATCACGTCTACATCACCCTGGGCAACATCGTCGCCTATCAGGCCAGCCCCCCTTACGACGCTGAGAAGGGAGGCCATGTCCAGGCCGAGGTCAGGATCAACCTGCCGGGGACGCATATCGTGGACCTTGCCGAGGGTGGTGAGGATGCCCTACCCATCCTTGTGGGTGAGGCAAAGGATGTCCCGGTAGGCCACTACAACGCCATTTCCTGGAAGGTGATCAAGGCGACTGAAGGCCCAGCCAGGGGCTATTCCCTGGTCATTATCGGCAAGGCGGAGAGGGAAGGTGAGACCATCAGTTTCACCATCAGATTCGAAGAGGAACGCCAATACACTGGTGGGGAGTTCATCGGTGAGGAGCGCAAGGGCATACTTCACGAGGGCGGGACTGCCGATCTGGAGATGACCTTCCATTTCGATCACCTCTTCGGTGACGGCGAACTTCCCCCGGAGGATGAGCTTAACGTCGGTGCCGCGGGATTCGAGATGTTCGCCGCCCTCGCCGAGGACGGGGTCGTTGATATCGTGGTAGCGGATCTGGGGACGGAGGACTACCGGAAGCTGAAGGGAATCTTCGACCATCTAGCTCACGTCGGGGAGGGACACGTTTATGCCGAATCCCTTTAGGCGCAAACAAGTGGAAAAGAAAACGGATAGCCACGAAGATACAAAGACACGGAGGATGAGCTGTTTTGTGAGCCTACCTCCCGCAGGTTACGATTTGACCGTAACCGTATTTGCAAGGCTAAATATGCGGTCAAGACACACACCGCCGGTGAAAACTGCCCAGTCCTGCGGGAGTAGCGCCGAGGTTTATCCTCGGCAAGGGTGTGGCGGGGGACAAGCCCCCGCGCTACTGCCACCGGGGGATCCCCTCGGATTTTGCCCTGATGGCAAACCCGCGCGGTGGAATGGAGGTTGCAGACATGAGATGGATACTTTTCGCTGTCCTGTTAGTTTTTGTTCTACCCCTCGGCCTGTCGGCGACGGCATTCGCCCACGGCGTCGAGCTGGAATACAGGACAGGCGTGATAATCGAGATTTTCGCCGCTTACGATACCGGTGAGCCGATGTCCGGGGCTGAGATCAGGGTTTTCGCTCCCGATGACCCCTCCACCCCCTGGCTCACCGGCGCCTGCGATGAGAATGGGCGTTTCTCCTTCATGCCCGACCTATCCCTGCCCGGGATGTGGAGCGTCCAGGTGCGCCACATGGGGCATGGCGGTTGGATCCACATTCCGGTCGGTGACAATATGGTGAGGGCAGGTGGCACCGGTTATACCCCACTCCAGCTCGGGCTGATGGCAGGCTTGGGAGTCTGGGGCTTCATCGGCACCGCACTGTTCTTCTGGAAAAGGCGGGGTGCTTGATGCACATTTCAGACGGCGTGTTGTCGCCTCAAGTCTGGGTATCCGGATACGTGGTTACCGCGGCATTAACCGCCTATGTCCTAACCAGGAAAACCGATATCGCCGAGCTGCCGAAGGTCTCGATAGTCACCGCGGCGCTCTTTGTGGCGTCATTAATCCGTATACCGCTGGGGCCCACAAGCGTTCATCTCATACTGAACGGTTTAGCCGGGATAACCCTCGGACTGTCCGCTTTCCCGGCCGTTCTCGTCGCCCTAATCCTGCAGGCCCTTCTCTTTCAACACGGAGGCATAAGTACCATAGGGATAAATGCGGTTATTCTGGGGCTGCCGGCACTGGCAGCCTATGGGCTTTTTGCGGCGGGAACCCGAATCGGTATCAGAGGAAGATATGCGATATTCGGTGGTTTGGCCGGGGGGACAGCCATAGCTCTGGGTGTCCTGTTCTTCTCCCTGTGTTTGCTTACCACCGGTGAGCACCTCGAAGATGTGATTCCCTTCGTGGTTGTGGCGCATCTTCCGGTGATAGCGATCGAAACCATCGTCTTAGGGGCACTTGCTCAGTTCGTAGCAAGGGTGAGCCCACAGGCGTTGAGGGGTTTTAGGCCCAGATAGGTAGCAAGTGATGGAATATCCTCAAATCGACAGGTATGCCGGACTTGCTTCGCCGATCCACCGGTGGGACCCGCGGGCCAAGCTGGTCGCTATCCTTGGTCTGATATTCTCGGTAGTGCTCATCACTGACCTGAAGATGGCCATGGTGGGGTTAGCCGTCGCTATCCTCCTGGTTCTGGTATCCAGGATACCCTTCCGCTTCGTGCTGGGGCACCTGGCAGGGGTCAGTTTCTTCATCCTCCCACTCAGTGTGATTATCCTCTTCTCCTATCATCAGGGGGATGAGATAGCAAGGTTCGCTTTCTTGACGGTTACCTCCGGCGGGCTGGAGCATGCCTCCCTGATAGCGGTCAGGGCGTTTGCGGCAGTTATTCTCATATTCCCCATGATAAGCACCGTCCGGTTCGATGTCACCATGAAGGCCCTGGAAAGGCTTAGAGTGCCCGTTAGATTGGTACGGATGATAATGTTTACCTATCGATACATTTTTGTGCTGATAGAAGAAGTTCAAAGGATGTTGCGGGCGCTTACGTCGAGGGGATTCACCGGGGGAATGAACATACGCACCCTGATCACAACCGGGAAGTTGATCGGGATGCTGTTCGTCAGAACTCTCGAAAGAGCGGAGAGGGTTTACCGCGCCATGCTCTCCCGGGGATACGAAGGAAACCTTCAGACCCTGGTTGAGTTCAAGATGCGCAAAACGGACCTCTTAAAAGCTGCCGTTCTGATAGCGATAGCGGTGGCACTAAACGTATTGTGAGGATCATCCGGATGAGGGAAAAAGCGATAAGCATTGCCAATCTCAGCTATACCTACCCTGACGGAACGCCGGGACTGCAGGGAATCTGCGTCGATATTCTTAGGGGAGAGTCCGTCGGGGTGATAGGTCCGAACGGAGCGGGAAAAACCACCCTCCTGTTACACCTGAACGGCATTTTCGTGAGCAAGAATGGAAACGTAGAGATATTGGGAAAGAAAATAGGAAAGGAGAGTATAAAAGGGATAAGGAGAGACGTGGGGCTCATCTTTCAGGACCCCGATGACCAGCTTTTCATGCCCACTGTCTTTGATGATGTTGCTTTCGGCCCCATAAATATGGGACTCCCCAGGGAAGAGGTGATTCGGCGGGCGACTCAGGCACTAAGATGGGTGGGAATGGATGGCTATGAGAAACGGCTACCACATCACCTCAGCGTGGGCGAGAAGAAGCGCATTGCCATCGCCGCCGTCCTTTCCCTGAACCCGGAGATACTGGTGATTGATGAGCCCACCAGCAATCTCGATCCGCGGGCAAAGTGGGGGTTCATCGAGTTACTGCGCGGGCTGACAATGACCAGGATAATCGCCTCTCACGACCTGGAGATGGTGCAGGCACTCTGCGAGCGTGTCATTATTCTGGACAAAGGCCAGATTGTCGCCGACGGCCCCACGGAACGCATCCTGGTCGACGTTGAGCTGCTCCAGGCACACGGGCTGGCTCCGGATAATCAAGCGGGGCAGTCTCATAAACAACATTAGGGAAGGAGATTTTTTTGAGATGTAATCGCAACTAGTTGCAAGAGCATAGAAGATTACCGAAAATAGCAAGGAGGTCACAAATGCTCAAGAGAATCTGGGGAAGAACAACGACAGTAGTCGTAAAAGAAGCTCGGATAATTAGAAGGAGGAAATCTAAAATGTTCAATAAAACAATCAGTTTGGTTATGTGCATCTTGCTCTTGGGGAGCATGGTGGCAGGATGTCCCCGACCGCAAGCAGAGGTAGAAGTGCCACAGGAAGTAGTTGTCGGGCTGGGGAGAGACCCCGGAGTGGCGTATGGATATGGTGCACATCCATCGCTAACGCGCGTTCTTGAGCCATTAATCTTTAGGGATATCAAGCTCGAGCATAAACCTGGGCTTGCTACTTCATGGAAAGTATCAGATGATAGGTTGACCTGGACCATTCAACTGCGAGAGGGTGTCAAATTTCACGACGGCACCCCTTTTAATGCTGAAGCAGCGAAACACAATCTGGAAAGGGTATCAGTGAGATGGCCTGGGCGTTTTGGACCAATCAAATCCATAGATGCTGTCGGTGAATATACAGTCAAAGTCACACATGAGGATGTTTTTGCGCCGTTTGCTTATTCGCTGGCCTGGCCTGGTGCAGCGATGATCAGCCCTGGTGTTATTGATGAGGCAGGAAAAGTCATCGAGCCAATCGGAACAGGTCCTTTTAAAAGGGTTGAATGGGTTACCGGTGAAAAAATGGTATTGGTGCGGAATGAAGATTATTGGGGGGGCAAGCCCAAGCTAGAACGAGTAACTTTAAAGTTCATTCCCGATCCAACAACAAGAATAATGGCCCTCGAAGCCGGTGAGATAGACATGATCATCGATACCGGCGGCGTAATGCCGGAACATGTGCCCACCCTTATAATGCATCCCGAAATAGAGGTACTGACAGTTCCCGGGGCAGTTCCGCATTATATGACCCTCAATACCAAGAGTGTGTTTTTTGATGATACGCGAGTAAGAAGGGCGATAATGTACGCTATAGATCCGGAAAGTATTATCAGGTATGCACTGGAAGGTTATGGCAAGGTTATGACCACTGTTACTCCTCACTCAGAATCGGAGTGGATGCATCCAGAGCCTCTATTCCAGTTCAATAAGCCGGATAAGGCGCGAGAACTGCTGCAAGAAGCAGGATGGATAGATACTGATGGTGATGGTATACGTGAGAGGAACGGAGAAAAATTCAAGGTAACATTCCTTCTATCTACCGGTCTGGTTGGCCGCTGGCCGTACGATACTATTGCCGAGATTATACAGGCACAGCTTCGAGAAGTAGGAATTCAGGTTGAACTTCTGACAGTGGAGACAGGCCTTTGGAGTAAAAAGTTAAAGGAAGGAAAAGCGGAGATCTCAATCCGTCCCTGGGCAGGAATATCTCCCCAGGAACGCCTGCATTCGTGGCTCCATTCCGAGGGCATAAATGTCCTTGGCATGGGAATATTCTACTCAAATCAAGAGATGGATAAACTGATCAATGAGCTTATGCGGACAACCGATGAAGGGGTGGCAAAGAGGTTAGCTTTTGAGATACAAAGAATCGCTGCCAGGGATATTCCGATAATTCCGGTATATGATGAAGTTTTGATCAACGCTGTTCGACACAACATAAGAGGATACAAGCTCCATCCATGGTTTCAGGTCAACTGGGAAGATATCTACGTAGTAGGACCATGACTTGGGCTGATGAATGGCGAAAACTGGTGCTGGGGTCATCGCTCAGAAAGGGCGGTGACCCTTTCACCTCGAGGGAATTCGTCGAATGGTATGACCGTCAGCTCGAGCATAACGGTTATCCCGGCATCCTGCTGGACAAAGTCCGAAGCCATCTAAATAAGGGTTCAACGGTGCTGGATATCGGCGCCGGCACGGGCGCCTTTGCCATTCCGCTTGCCCAACTGGTTAAAGAGGTTATGGTAGTGGAACCATCACCGCAGATGCTGGCGCGTCTCGGCAGCAAGATGAACAACCTGACTAACATTCACCTGATTAACCAGCGCTGGGAAGATGTTAACATTGAGGAAGTTGGCATACATGATATGATAATAGCCGCCCACTCGCTCTACGATATTATAGACATCGAGACAATACTAAAAAAGATGATATCAGCAGCGAAAAAACATCTTTACATCATTATGGGGGTTGGGCGGTCAGACTTCTATGCTGATATCTGGCAGCATTTCAAAGAGGAATATCACCCTCCACCCAGTTTCATTTACGCCTACAATGTCCTCTATGAGATGGGAATACTTGCCGATGTGGAGATCGTACAAACTCCCCGCAGTCAGGTTTATTCGGGCATCGGGCAGGCGGTAAAACATTGGACGGCTCGACTTGACTTACCTTCTGAAAAGGAAGACCAGTTGCGAGCATTCTTGCGGAACCGTTTGAAAGAAAGGGAGGGGTTGCTCTACTTTGAGGAAAAGGGACAGACGGCGATCATAAGGTATGAGAAAAAATGCTAACCTATATCATCAGAAGAATTGGAGTGATGGTTTTTATCTTGCTGGGCGTATCGGTGATCACCTTTTCCATGATGCATTTTGTGCCGGGCGATCCGGCCGAGGTGATTGCCATAGAACGATATGGGGAGGAAGTCACGGCAGAGACGATCGAACATGTAAGAAGGGAATTGGGCCTCGACCAGCCGGTTTATATTCAGTATTTTCGCTGGCTGACTAATGTGCTCCAGGGAGACCTGGGCTATTCCGCCCGCACCGACCGCCCGGTTTTAGATGAAATCCTGACCAGACTGCCCGCCACGATACAACTGGCCCTGGCAGGCATGCTGGTATCGCTCATCATAGCAATTCCAGTTGGGATTATCTCGGCCACCAAGCAATACTCAATAGTCGACAACGTTAGCATGTTTGGCGCGCTCTTAGGGGTTTCCATGCCCAATTTCTGGCTTGGACTGCTGCTCATATTGCTTTTTTCGGTTCATTTAGGCTGGCTTCCGGTCTTTGGTCGGGGAGGAATAGAACACCTGATCCTGCCGGCAATAACCCTGGGGACAGGTATGGCGGCGATCACGACCAGATTGATGAGATCAAGCATGCTGGAAGTCCTGATGCAAAATTACATCCGCACAGCAAGGGCGAAGGGCCTCACTGAAAAGCTGGTGATAGGGAAACATGCCTTGAAAAATGCCGTGATCCCGGTGGTTACCATAGTCGGGCTGCAATTTGCCCACCTTCTCGAGGGGGCAGTGATTGTGGAGACTATTTTTGCCTGGCCGGGAATAGGCAGACTCATGGTGGGTTCGATTTTTGCCCGGGATTTCGCCGTGGTCCAGGGATGTGTCCTGTTCTTCGCCCTTATCTTCGTCCTCTCCAACCTCATTGTCGACATCTCCTATGCTTATCTTGATCCCCGAATTCGATATGCGAGGAGGAGGGTGTAGACATGGAGAGCGTCGCTGTCGAGAGAGCCATATCAGCACTGATAAAGGTTAGCCCCTATGCCATTGAGGTGTTTGAGAGACTTAGAGAGAACCGGTTGGCAGTGGTTGGGCTAGCAATTGTGCTCTCTCTGACACTGGTGGCGATTCTTGCTCCCTTCATTGCTCCTCATGACCCCATTGAGCAGAATCTTGGGCTTCGTCTCCTTTCCCCCTCCTGGCAGTATCTCCTGGGAACAGATGCCCTGGGGCGGTGCATCATGAGCCGGCTGATATATGGAACTCGGGTCTCGCTACAGATAGGAGTGATGGTAGTGGGGATAACCGCGCTTTTGGGTACCCTGCTCGGGCTTATCGCGGGATACGTGGGAGGGGTGGTTGATGAGGGCATCATGAGGATTGTGGATGTGTTCCTGGCGTTTCCTGGGCTTATACTGGCGCTGGTTATCGCCGGGCTCCTTGGGCCGGGGCTCTTCAATATCATGCTGGCCCTTTCCGTTATCGGCTGGACAGGATATGCCCGGGTGGTGCGGGGGTGTGTCCTTTCGGCAAAGGAGAGAGGTTTTGTGGAAGCGACGAGGGCGCTTGGCGGCAGCAACCTTTATATCATGTTCCGTCATGTTCTGCCGGAGGCTCTTTCGCCGGTTATCGTGATGGCAACACTGGGCATGGGAGGGGTGATTCTTTCAACAGCCGCCTTGAGTTTCCTGGGCCTCGGCGCTCAACCACCAATGCCGGAATGGGGCTCGATGCTGAGCGGCGGGCGGGCTTTTATGCGGACCGCACCCCATCTGACCATCTTTCCCGGGCTGGCGATAATGGTAACAATTCTGTCCCTCAACTTCCTTGGCGATGGGCTCCGGGATGCGCTTGACCCCAGACAGAAAAGGAAGTTGGAGATATAAGCCATGGGTCTGCTCCAGATCAACAACCTGCACGTAAATTTCCCTACAAAGGCGGGGGTGGTACGGGCTTCCGATGGGGTGAGCTTGGAGATAAAGCAGGGAGAGTCTTTAGCCCTGGTCGGGGAATCCGGCTGTGGGAAGACCATTGTGGCACTCAGCATAATGCGTCTGCTCCCCGAAGATGCCCGAATAAGCGGTGAAATACGCTTCGAGGGAAAGAACCTCCTTTCGCTGGGGAAAGAGGAAATCAGGGAAATAAGAGGCCGGGAGATCGCTATGATCTTCGAGCAGCCCGCAACTTGCCTGAATCCCGTTTTCACTGTCGGCGACCAGATATCCGAAGCAGTGAGAGTTCACAATAACTGTTCCCGAAAGGAGTCTAAGGAGAGGGCTATTGAACTGATGGAGATGGTGGGAATTCCATCCCCCCAGAAAAGGTGCGGTCAGTATCCTCACGAATTCAGCGGCGGGATGCAGCAGCGGGTGATGATTGCCATTGCTCTGGCGCTCAGCCCCTCGCTGCTCATCGCCGATGAGCCTACGACCTCCCTCGATGTTACCATCCAGGCGCAGATCATGGAGCTTCTCAAGGATTTAATCGCCAAATTCAAGACATCCCTCTTTTTGATAACCCACAATCTCGGCGTTGCCGCTGAGATGTGCGATAACGTTGCTGTGATGTATGCCGGCGAGATTGTGGAGAGAGGACGCCTGAGCGAGGTCTTCGAATATCCGAGGCATCCCTATACCAAAGCCCTGCTGGGGGCGATCTCAAACGATGGGCTACGGCCTATAAAGGGCTCAGTTCCCGAGCTTACCCGTCTTCCAAATGGGTGCCGGTTTCATCCTCGCTGCCCTCAGGCGGAGAATGTGTGCCGAAAAGTGAGGCCAGAAATGAGATTCAAAGTGAGGTGTCACCTATGGGACTAATCGAGGTCAAAAATCTGAGAAAATATTTCACCAGCGGTCTGTTTCGGAAAAGCTGTGTTAAGGCTGTTGACGGGGTTTCCTTTGAGGTAGAGGAGGGCGAGACCTTTGCTTTGGTTGGAGAAAGCGGCTGCGGAAAATCTACGGTGGGACGATGTATTCTGCGCCTGATCGAGCCCACCGCGGGAGAGGTTTATTTTAGGGGTATAAACATATCAGGGTCAAACGGAAACCTCCGGGGTTTGAGAAAAAAGATGCAGATGATCTTCCAGGATGCCGACGGTACTCTTAATCCCAGAATGAGGGTTTTCGACCTCATCACGGAGCCTTCAAGGGTTCACCGGCTGGTTAATGGGCGAGAAAAGGCTGCCGAGCTTATGGAGATGGTGAACCTTACTCCCGATCTCCTTGGTCGCTACCCTCACGAGCTGTCCGGCGGACAAAGGCACCGGATCGGGATAGCCAGGGCAATGAGCTTAAATCCCGAATTTATCGTCGCCGATGAACTAGCCGCTTCCTTAGACCTCTCTGTCCAGGCACAGATGCTGGACCTGATGAAAAGGCTTCAGGCGGAGTTTGCGATTGGCTATCTCTTTATCTCGCATAACCTCAACGTCGTCAAGCTCATGGCGGATAGGGTAGCCGTGATGTATCTCGGTAAGTTTGTTGAAGTTGGGGATACAAGGAGGATATTCAGCGCTTCCGCCCATCCCTATACCCAGGCTCTCCTTTCCACGGTTCTTAATCCCAACCCATCGGCAAGGCGAAAAAGAATAGTGCTTGAGGGGGAAATCCCCAGCCCCTTGAATCCTCCATCGGGATGCAGGTTCCACCCTCGGTGCCCTGAGGCTAAGGCAATCTGTTCTGAGATTGAGGCTGATCTCCGGGAAATAGAGGACCGTCACTTAGTGTCCTGCCATTTTGCCTAGATACCTCTCTGCCCGCAACCTCGACCTCCGGCATTGCAATCCGGACGTAAGGCATGATAAGCTCGTAAGTATCCAGAAAGTTGAGCCTCTTGCAAAAAGGGATTCTCTGAAGCTGGCAGTTGCGTTATCTCAGCTTCGGCCAACGGATTTTTGCAAGAGCCTCAGTTATCACC
>QLUL01000269.1 GCA_018725425.1 Chloroflexota bacterium | reverse complement strand
GTCACTGTCGATCAGAAAGTGTTCCCGATCAACGGAGAAAAGAATCTCCTGGAGCTGGTTCGTAAGGCCGGTATAGATCTGCCTAATTTATGTTACCATTCCGAGTTGTCAACCTTTGGCGCCTGCCGCATGTGCATCGTGGAAGAGAAGAGGGGACTCATCCTTGCTTGTCGCGCTTCTCCGGCCGATGGAATGGTCATTAGCACTACCACCCCGCGCTTACAGCGAATGCGGCGCACCATCCTGGAGTTGCTCCTGGCCAACCACGACCGCGATTGCACCATCTGCGAGAAGAGCGGCCACTGCCGGCTGCAGGAATTGGCCCAGCGCTTCGGAATAGACAACATTCGCTTCGGCAAGGACCAAGAACCTCTGCCGCGAGACACATCGAGCCTCAGCCTGGTACGCGATCCAAATAAATGCATTCTGTGTGGGGACTGCGTGCGCGCCTGTTCCGAAATTCAAGGAGTAGGGGTATTGGACTTTGCCTACCGAGGTGCGGATGTGCGAGTAGGGCCGGCGTTTGGCAGGTCTATGGCTGATACTGAATGTGTGGGATGTGGTCAGTGCATCCTGGCCTGCCCTACCGCGGCCCTGACGATAAAATCCGAGATAGATGCCGTCTGGGCTGCTTTGAGTGACCCCAATAAGCGGGTCATCGTCCAGACGGCCCCGGCAGTGCGCATTGCCCTGGGCGAAGAATTCGGCGGCAAAGCAGGAACGATCAGCACCGGTAAGATGGTCGCTGCTCTACGCCGGCTAGGATTTCACGAAGTGTACGATACCTGTTTTGGCGCTGATTTGACCGCGATGGAGGAAACGACCGAATTCCTGCACCGTTTTGAAAAGGGGGAGAGGCTGCCCCAGTTTACCAGTTGTTGTCCGGCATGGGTAAAGTATGTCGAACACTTCCACGCTGAACTTTTGGGTCAGCTCTCTACTTGCCGCTCCCCCCAACAAATGCTCGGCTCCCTGCTCAAGAAGTTCTATGCCCAGGAACAGGGAATCGCCCCCCAGGATCTCTTTATGGTATCGGTGATGCCTTGCACCGCCAAGAAGTTCGAGGCCAGGCGGCCGGAACTCACGACCCAGGGAAGTCCTGACGTGGACGCCGTTATTTCTACCCGCGAGCTGGCCCGAATGATCCGCGAAATGGGAATCGTCTTTGAGGAACTGGGGGACGATTCTTACGATCTGCCATTCGGATTTGCCGGTGGCGCAGGCACTATCTTCGGTGTCTCCAGCGGGGTGAGCACCGCGGTGATACGTACCGCGATCTATGAGTTATCCGGGAAAAGGCCGCTGGTTGATTTTACCTTTATTCCGGTAGAAGGACTCCCTAATGTGTCCGAGACCATCGTGCCCGTAGGTGAGAAGGAAATTCGTATAGCTACAGTGCACACGTTGGGGGCAGCAAAGAAATTGATTGCTGCTTTGCGCTCTGGCGAGGTGTCTTACCATTTAGTCGAGGTGATGGCCTGCCCCGGAGGGTGTATCGGCGGTGGTGGACAGCCTCTGCTCAGCAATGCCCAGGCTCGACAGGAACGGGCCCAACGGGCCCAAGGGATGCAAGGAGCAGACCGCTTACAGCAGATACGTGCCCCTCAGGATAACCCCTTCATCAAAGAGCTCTATCAACGATGGCTGGGCCAACCGGGAAGCGATGTTGCCCATCAGGCCCTGCATACTACCTACGCCTCACGCCGGCGCGTGTATGAGCAATACATTCCTGTGGTGGCCCCCGAGCGACCCACCACGGACATCAGAGTTTGTGTGGGCACCAGTTGCTACCTGCGTGGGTCCTATGGCGTGATACAGGAATTGAGTTCCTTGATTGAGAAACATCAGTTGACCGATCGCGTCAATCTGCAGGCCACTTTCTGTCTGGAACAATGTGATCGAGGACCATCGGTAGTTATTGATGGACGATTACTGGAAGGAGT
>QLUL01000268.1 GCA_018725425.1 Chloroflexota bacterium | reverse complement strand
TAATCTAATTGATGTAACCGCCGGAGATAAAGTTGATTTTTGGATATTAACCGACGAACCTTTTGACCAGGTACGTTTTTCACGCAAGATTAGTGAACAATTTATGGGCGTAGAAATGCAAGTTTCAACCCCAGAGGACACAATTTTAGCCAAATTGAGATGGGCAAAACTTTCTGGTGGAAGTGAAAAGCAATTTACCGATGCCCTACGAGTTTATGAAGTGCAGTATGGGCAATTAGATATAGATTACTTGAAACATTGGGTAAAGACATTAGACATTGAATCATTATGGAAACGGTTAACGAACGAAGCGGAAACAGCATAATTGACGCCCGGCAGTTAACGGGAAATTAAAAGTGATCTCCCGTAGATAGAAAGTTGAGTTTATGGTGGTTTAAGAGTCCAATGAATTATCAAGCAGCCCTCGATTATATCTTGAGCTTTACCGATTATGAGCGCTGGCCTGGATTTGGGTATGCTGCCCGGTTCGACCTGCGGCGCATGGAGGATCTGCTTCGGCGATTGGGTTCCCCCCATCTAAGAACAAGGACGGTCCATATCGCCGGGTCAAAGGGAAAGGGCAGCACGGCGGCGATGATCGCTTCAACTCTCAGCGTTGCGGGGTTCCGCACCGGATTCTACACCTCCCCACATCTGCACACTATGCGCGAGCGGATAAGAATCGATGGGCAGCTCATCGCGGAGCACGAGTTTGCCGAGCTTCTCTCTGAGATAAAGCCTGAGATCGAGGCAACAAATAGAGGCCAGTCAGAGGAACTGAGCACCTTTGAGATTCTTACCGCCATGGCCTTCCACTATTTCCAGAAGCAAGAGGCGGCCTTTCTGGTGGTGGAGGCGGGCCTTGGAGGGCGACTCGATGCTACCAACGTGGCACGCACAGAGGTGTGTGTTGTCACCTCGATAAGCCGGGACCACACCGCTGTTCTCGGCGATACCATCCCGCAGATAGCAGCCGAAGAGGCCGGAATCATAAAGCCCGGTGTCACGGTGATCAGCTCTCCCCAGGTTGACGAAGCAGCAGATGTAATCCGCGAGATTTGCCTCAAGAAAGAGGCCAAACTCATCATGGTGGGAGAGGAGATAACCTGGCAGGGAAAAGACTTCAGTTTAGAGTCCCAAACAGTGAATATAAGAGGGCGAAAAAGTCAGTACGACCTCACCATCCCATTACTTGGTGAGCACCAGCTCGAGAATGCGGCCACCGCCGTCGCTGCATTGGAAACTCTTGATATCGAGAAACACCACATTATCTCCGGGCTGGCCAATGTTCGCTGGCCGGGGAGAATCGAAATTCTACAGCGTGAACCTCTCCTGATCGCCGACGGCGCCCATAATGACGACTCGGCCAGGAGGCTCAGAGAGGCGCTCCAGCGATACTTCCGCTTTGATCGGGCGATTCTGATCATCGGGATTTCTGGCGACAAGGATTGCTCGGCGATAATAGCCGAGTTGGCGCCGTTCTTCGATAAGGTAATAACTACCGCCGCCCAGCACCCTCGCGCCGTTGCCGCAAAGGCACTGGCCCAGGAATTTGAGCGACAGGGAGTGGAAGCTCAAGCAGTGGAAAACGTCGCCCAGGCGGTCTCCGCGGCGCTGGCGCAGGCCGGGAAGCGAGACCTTATCTGCGCCACCGGATCGCTCTTCGTCGTTGCCGAAGTCATCGAAAAGGCCCGAGGTATATCCGGTGAGCGCTATCCCAAGTTTAGCATACAGCCAACAGTATTAGGCTGAAGGTTATTAGGCTGAAGGCTGAAGGAGCCTAATAGCCTACTAATAGCCTAACAGGCTTCAGCCTAAAAAGGGGGATTCAATGAAGGATGCAAGGAATCGCAATCGCGTTGTCGTCACCGGACTCGGGGCAATAACGCCTCTGGGACTCAACGTTGACCAATACTGGCAGGGCCTGGTAGAGGGAAGGTCTGGTATCG
>QLUL01000267.1 GCA_018725425.1 Chloroflexota bacterium | reverse complement strand
CGGTAGCCTTATCCCCCCTACGGGCTCAGGCATTCAATCCAGGACCGCTCGGGGAAAAACAAGTGCCGCCCCTCGTGAGGAAGCGAAGGAGTACTTTCGGGCGATCATACGAGAGCCCTTAGTCCAGGCTGCAAGGATTGCGGAAGCCGACATCGTGGTGGGGATTCCCTTCTATAACGAAGCCGATACTATCCCGGCGGTGTTGAGGACGGTAAGCAAGGGACTGGAAGAATTCTATCCGGATCAAAAATGTGTCATTGTGGCAGTCGGTGCTCCGGCAGGCGGCGAAGCCCTCAGGGTGATAAATGCCCTCCCCTCCCGGGTAAGCCGGATAGCTTTCTTGCTCAGCGATGAACGCGTGAATGGGAAGGGTTGGAGCATGCGAGCCATTTTCGAGGTAGCCCGGAGCCTTGGCGCCGACCTGGCCATCGTGGAAGCCGACTTAGGCAGTCGCCACGAAGGTGCGGAAATTGAGGGGTTGGCCCCGGACTGGATCTGGCTCCTCCTTGAACCCATCAGGAGTAAGGAGATGGATCTGGTCATTTCTCGATTCCGTCGCCATTACTTCGAGTCCCCCATTGCTACCCTTCTGCTTTATCCCCTTCTGGCGGCCATTTACAATTGTCCTATTCACGACCTTACCGGGGGTCAGTGGGGAATCTCTCACCGCCTGCTGCGAACCTACCTGCAGGAGACTTACTATCCATGGAGTAGCGAGATTGGTGAGCATGGAATAGATAGCTGGTTGGCTACCATGGCCATCACCAGCGGCGCCAAGATTTGCCAGGCTAACCTGGGCATAAAAATTCATCGCCCGCTGGCAGCCAAAGCAGAGTTGGTGCTGCGGCAGAAAGTCAAGGTGCTGTTTGACCGGATTGTGGCTGACCAGGAGTGGTGGGGAGTTCCTGAATTGCCTCTGCTGCAGCCTCTGGCTACGTTCGGGGCTGAGAAGGCGCACCAACCCGATGCGGTGGAAGTTGACCCTCAACTTCAGAGGTTCAAGTATGAAGAAGGCTTGAATAGATTCCACTCGCTCCTTCAGAGGATTCTCCCTGACGAGGTCTATCAGCAGTTGGCTGAGTCAACTGGCCTTAGTGGGTTCTCCGCTGCCCTGTGGGCGCAAATCGTATATCACTTTCTGCTGGCTTATGCCTTCGACAAGGAATTTGCCGGGGGGGACCTGCTGAATTCGCTCTTCGCGCTGCACAATGGTTTCACAGCCGGTTTCGCTCGCGATATGCATCTCTTGAGGGATAAATTGGAAGCCTTACTTCCCGCAGAGAGGGAGGGATTGTTATCGATGGAAGCTGAAAGGAAAACTCAAGAGGTGGTGAATGAGTTCCTCCGCCAGAAGCCAGCCTTTCTCGCCAGTTGGGAAGTGAAGGCCGAGGCCCTCAAACCGCCTGTGCCACAGATTACCTATCGGGAGTTTATTCCCGGGGTGCCACTGATAGTTCCTTCGGAATTGACCACCCCTGAAGGCAAGATAATCCATGCCAATGCTATATATGACTCTATCTTCGCTCGACAAAAAGCAGATTTTGAGCATTTCGTCTACGAACGGCTGCACTCAGAAGCCAGCCCGCTGGCGCTGGCGCAAGCGATAAAGGATTTCCTCCGCTCACTCGAGGAGGGAATCCTCCCCGGTGTTGATCTCTCGGCGGTCGAGGGAACAAGGAAAATGGTGGACTTCATATTCGATAACTTCCCGCACCAGGACGGGTTTTCCTTGATTCCGGAGATGGCTTCCTGGCTTCTGAACCAGTATCCTCCTTACACCCTGCCTACGAAGCTGGGCTACAGGGATCTTGCCGAAATGCTCCATGGACATGACCCTCTGGATATTCTGGCTCTGGCTAGCTGGTCCGAGGAGAGGGAATATGTGGAAAGTCTGTGGAGACTGATGGGGGAAAATCTCCGCTCGGAACATTTTGCCCCTTGTGCCATAA
>QLUL01000266.1 GCA_018725425.1 Chloroflexota bacterium | reverse complement strand
TGCCAGTGCCACTCTTGCCTCTCATCCGCGATGAGTTCGCCCTGAGTTACACTCAGGCCGGCCTGGTCATCGCGGCATTCAGTCTCGCTTATGGCATCGGACAGGTGCCGGCGGGGTGGCTCGCCGACCGCATCGGATCTCGTATATTGATCACCACAGGCATCTGCGGTGTGGCTGTGGCCGGGCTTCTAGTCGGCCTTTCACAGACCTATATCATGATGATGGTCTTCTTCGGACTGATGGGCATAATGGGTGGGGGCTACCACCCAGCATCCCCGCCGCTCATCTCAGCGTCGGTTGAGCCGCAGAACCGGGGACGAGCGCTGGGTCTCCACATGATTGGCGGCAGTGCCAGCTTCTTCCTGGCACCACTGATCGCCGCTGCCATTGCCACGACCTGGGGATGGCGCGGTTCATTCATCGCGCTGACTGTCCCTGCGTTCGCACTCGGAGTGGTATTCTATGTGCTGCTGGGCCGGTATATAACTACAAAGAGAGTCGAGCCTGCGATAGCCGGTAGTTGTAGCGATGCAATCCCTGCGGTGGGCCGCCTGCGCCACCTGGTATCCTTCATAATTCTGACCACATTCACCCAGGCGGTGCTTTTCTCGGTGATATCGTTCATCCCGCTATTCATGGTTGCCCAGTTTGGGATCAGCGGGGAGACGGCGGCGGCCCTTATAGCGGTCATCTACTCCGCCGGTCTCTGGGCAGGGCCTCTGGGTGGCTATCTCTCTGACCGCGTGGGCAGGGTGCCGGTAATGCTGGCCGTGTCCCTGATTGCCGGTCCAATTATCTATCTGCTCAATCTAGTGCCTTACGGATCTGGCATTGGTGCCCTGCTCCTGGCTATCGGAATCATTATTTACGTCCGCATGCCGGTGTCGGAGGCGTACATCATCGGCCGGACCTCGGAGCACAATCGCTCAACGATACTCGGCATCTACTATTTCAGCAGCATGGAAGGCGGTGGCTTACTGACGCTGGTGATGGGTTTTCTCATTGACCGGTTAGGTTTTTACTCCAGTTTCACCATTGCCGGTGTTGCTATACTGGTGGTGACCCTGATCTGTTCCATCTGGTTGTGGGACAGCCGTGACTGATCGCCTTTCGCTCGAATTATCACGCGATTATTGCTATTCACCGGTATATATTGTATAATTGGTTTGATATGGAAGTGGCTCTCTTGAGTTTCACGCCTGAACCGGAACTGATTGTTGCCGCTGCTGCCAGGCTTTCCACCTCAAGCATCAGTGCCGGCGAGCTCCGCCAGAATTTGTCCGCGGAGCAGGTGAATAGTCTTCTTGAGCGACTTCTTTCATCAGGACACCTCTCGCCTTTTGAGCATGCCAGTTTCACCTTTGCCCTCGACGGTATCTCGCGCGTCACCAGCCATCAGCTTGTCCGCCATCGTCTCGCCAGCTACACCCAGCAGAGCCAGCGATTTGTTTCCTTTAATGAGCTGAACTTCGTAACCCCGGCAACCATCGTGGCGAAGGAAAACTTGAAGGCTAAATATGGAGAGCTGATTAGAGCCAGCCATGAACTTTATCGTCAGATGCTCGATGAGGGAATACCCGCCGAGGATGCTCGCTATGTGCTCCCCAGTGCTGTGGAGACCAAATTGGTAATGACCATGAATGCCCGGGAGTTGATGCATGCCTGCTCTTTACGGCTCTGCCAGAAGGCGCAATGGGAGATCGTGGAGCTTTTTGAGAGGATCAAGGCCGAGGTTACGAAGGTGGCGCCGCGCATCGGGGCGGAGCTGAAGCCCAAATGCTACCAGCTCGGCTATTGCGACGAGCGGGAGAGCTGTGGCCTGTTGCCCACGAGGAAGGAGAGGTAATTTCAAGCGAAAAGGGGGTTTGAATATGCCGGCAGAGATAATCTCAGGAACTAAGATTGCGGCAAGTATCCGGGAGGAGCTGAAGGAACAGGTAAAGGACTTGAA
>QLUL01000265.1 GCA_018725425.1 Chloroflexota bacterium | reverse complement strand
AATCTCATTGAGTTAAGTATTACCACAAGTGAGCTTGTTTGATGAAAGACCGCCGCTGCAATCATGCTGATGACCCCGTAAGATGCCAATCCTATCATTGCGGTATTGAATACCAGAGCAAAGGCGATATTCTGCCGGATCACCGACAATGCCTTACTCCCCAAAGCGATTATCCGCGGCACACTTAAGATATCATCATTTAGAATCACCACATTGGCGGCCTGCACAGTGATATCACTGCCGATCACCCCCATGGCAATTCCCACATCCGCTGCCGCCAGCGCCGGGGCATCGTTAATACCGTCTCCCACCATTACAATGACCTGGCCCAACTCCCTTAAGTCCTTAATCCTGTTTGCCTTATCTTCAGGGGAAAGCATGGCAATTACTTCATCAATACCCACCTTCTGAGCAATGGCTGAGGCAGTGCGAGGGTTATCTCCGGTGTAGAGGGCAATAATTTTTACTCCACCGGACTTTAATAACTCTATTGCCCGGGCAGATTGCTCTCTGGGCGGATCAATCAGTTCCAACACACCGCACACTTCCTTTGGACAGCAAAGAGCCCCATCTCCTTTTATGACGGCTGTATTATTACATGCTTCCAGGCCGTGTACGACTATCAGGGCAGTGGTGCCCTGCTGTTCTTTCGTATCTATATAGTCGTGAAGCTCACGGGAAAGCTCAAGGTCGTTCTCTTTGAGCATCTCCCGGTTGCCGACAATAATATGCAGGCCATTCTGTCTAACCTCAACTCCCAGCCCCCTTTTTGCCTTAAAATCATCAGGCGCCATGATGACGACCTCCTGCTCCTTTGCCTTGTCCAGTATGGCGCTTGCCAGTGGATGTTCTGAAAACATTTCAGCCGCTGCGGCAAGCCTGATGATACCCTCTTCTCCATGACCGCACCCGCCGATCTCTTTGGTGGAGACAACTTTTGGAACCCCTAAAGTGAGGGTGCCTGTTTTATCAAAAATGACTCCTTTCGCCCGGCCGGACGCCTCCAGCGCTTCCCCCCCTTTAATCAGGATGCCCCGGCGGGCGGCCGAGCCTATAGCTGCAACAACTGCGGTTGGCGTGCCAAGTACAAGAGCACAGGGGCAGGCCACTATAAGTACCGTTATTGCCCGAGTAATATCTAAGGTAACTAAATAGACAATCACCGCGAAAATAAGTATTAAGGGAACGAAGTATTTTGCAAATCGGTCAACTGTCCTCTCAACAGGCGCTTTTTTTACCAGAGACTCGGTAATCATTCTCTCTATTTTCGCCACCGTTGTATCCCGGCCAACCTTGGTTGCCTTTACTTCAATAGCTCCCATCTTATTTATGGTGCCGGCATAAACCTCATCCCCGGTTAATTTTTCCACTGGGATTGATTCCCCGGTAATGAGCGCCTGGTCAATAGTTGCCTCTCCTTTAATAACTATGCCATCTATGGCGATATGTTCCCCTGGCCGGACAACGATAATATCATCTACTTTAATCTCTGAGGGTGGCACCTCTACCTCATGGTTATCTCTCTTAAGTTTTACTGTATCCGGTATTAGCGATGCCAGGCCCTTAATGGCTTTACCCGTTCTGGCAACAGTCATGGCTTCTAGATACTCCCCCAAAAGGAGAATAAATATGACCAGCCCGGCCTCTAAATAGTCTCCTATGGCAACAGCCGCTGAGGCCGCAATAATCACCAGGAGATCAATGTTGAGACTCTTTTGAAGGAGGGCATTTATCGCCTTTGAAGCAATGGAATAGCCACCAACTATGATAGCCAGCAGCGTCACAGAGTCGGTCAACACAGCCGGCATCGGGAGCATCCTCGGCATAATCCAGGCAAAGGCAAGCAACAGGCCAACGGCAACAACGCGGACCGTCTCTATATGCTTAAACTCAAGGGCAGCACCAATGCTGCCTTCAGCAGATGTGGCAGTATAGCCATAAGAAGAAATGA
>QLUL01000264.1 GCA_018725425.1 Chloroflexota bacterium | reverse complement strand
TGATGACTGTCAACCAACCTTTTCTTCTCATTGTTCCTTCTCCTTTCTTTATTTAGAATCGCCGCTTCAACCTGATGCTTCAACCGCCAGCCCCGCGGCAAGGGCCGACTGCTGATAGCTGACTTCTTTTCACATAACCATCACCTCCCAATTAAGAGCGGGGCAACCCTTAATACTTTGCCCTCTATAAATAAGACGCTGGAATAGACGATTCTGCTCACCATTTGCGCCTGCTTCCGGCGTCACTGTATAGACTTCTCCCCAAAAAGTCTTCGACTTTTGGAGGAGATTGACTCTGGGGGATTATGTCCCTCGATCAGGGACGGCGGCAAATCATTTCGTGTGTGGTTCCCATCCTGGTAGTTCAGCTCTTACTCCCGATACTGGTGAAAAGAGGCCCATGTAAGGGCGTGCCACTAGCCGACCCCAAGTGATCCCTGTTACTGCTACTCCTCCCCCTGGGCCGCTTATGAAAAGGGGAGACCCACTGTCTCCGAGTTCTACTCTAATAGTTGCCCAAATTTGATTACGGAGAAGGCCAAATGCGTCATTCCATGTATCTATACCTACAGCATATATATTCCCGGAAGTACGACCGGTTGTCCTTCCAAATTTGCCAGACCACTCGGGTACTATCGGATCTCGCCAACCGGTTACGGGGGCTGTCCAGAAGGTCATTGTGCGAACGTATGGGATGACATCTCCATCAAGGGTGGCGACGCGCGCAACATCCGCAAACCCATGCCTCGCAACATCAGCAACCGTGCCGACTTTATTCCCCGCCAGTTCTGTTGGCTGGTATACCCGCGTGTTTACAGGGACAGGGAGGAGCCCAAGATGTCCGGTGGTTGTAAGGTCTTTGTCCCACAAGAACCAGACTCGACGTCGTATTGCGAAGCCCACTGTCGCGTCCCTTGAGCCCCTCTTCACCTGGGCTCCGCCAGGTATGGGGCGGAATTTCTGGTCGAGGGGTAGGTGTGTTCCTAGGTGGTCGCGGGGGTCTTTCGCTGTACCAGCAAGGACTGTTTTCATTGATTCGAGGACGAACACGACCGGAACATCTTGAACCCCAACTATCTCTGCCTTCGCAGCTATCATGGCGTAGATTTTGGGCGCAATCGCTGCGGCCTCCTCAACTGTCAACACGCCACAATCCAGCCACACAGCGATATAACCGGCGGCGAGAATCCCCGTCGTACAAATAATCCTACTTTTTTGGAGAGGGAAAAGGGGAGTCCTGTCTACTTTAAGCAATCTATCAACCCATTCTGCCAAACCGCTGTATCTGGGGATTCTCCCGAATACTGCGATGATATTAGCACCCGGAAACACCCTATTCAGCCATTCCTCAATCGGTACCCGTCCAAGAGGGAATGAAGGCGGGGTAAAGATGAGAGCATGTTCCTCCGGTGTCAATCTCATCACATCAACCTCTTCAGGACGAGGTATAGGCAGTTCAACTCCCTTCCACTCAGCAAGCTCCCAGTAGGAGCGAAGCATCTCTGGAATCTCTTCCCTCGCCCAATTAATCGCACCCTCACGGTGTTCGGGGTCCACAAACTCCCACCAATAGGTTGCGTCAGCAGGTGGTATGAACTCCTCCCTGGGAGTAGGCAGTCCAGGGATCTCAAATCCCTTCCCTGTGGCATATTGTGCGAACAATCGAGTCGCCTTTTCCTGCTTCTCGTGTCCTATCGCATTCCACAGCTCATCAAACTCTTTGGGGCTCATTCTGGAGATGTCGGTCCCGAAGTAACCCTCAAATATGAGGACCCCTATCACCTTTAGCTGTTGTTGCTCCTGGTCGGTTAAAAAGAGAGGAGCTTGCCACCAATAGCGAGCGTCCATTCGGAACTCCTTATCTCGGAACTCCTCATGTCTCTCTTCCCCAGCCGTTGCTGGTATTGCAGCCATTGATGCTATCAGCAGCGATACCGCAGTCACAAGTAAGGCAATCCCTTTTA
>QLUL01000263.1 GCA_018725425.1 Chloroflexota bacterium | reverse complement strand
CGGTTTCAGTCACAAAAAATGGGCATCGGACTCACCATGCCCACCCAACTTTGATTATACCTGCTTTCTTGTAATTAGTCAACCACCGTTATGAGCCCTATTCATGAGTCGGGATGGGGAAAAGTTGATTTGACAGCCCGAAGAGAGTGAGAGCGTTTTCGGTGGTCCTTTGAGCAACCACACCTCGCTCAACCCCCTTCAGCTTGGCTACTGCCTCCAATACCCTGGTGACATCCGCCGGCTCGGATGGATGGGCCAACTCCGTGCCCCAGCGATAGACCACCGGCGAGTCGGTTTCCAGCAGCAGATTATCGCAGGGCGTTTCGCTTATTGCCCGCCGGTGCCCTTCGTGGTACTCGGCAGCGAGGGTTGCGGAAGCGAAGAATCCCTGGCGGATAAGATCGTGCAGGACGCTCATCGGGCCGCTGTACCAGTGGAATACCGCTCTCTCTACCCCCAATTCCTGGACAAGCGCAAGACAATCCCGCCAGGAATATCGGGAATGGATGAGCGCCGGTTTCGCATATCGCTTGGCGATCGAGAGCACATCTTTGAGCACCTGCTTTTGAGTGTCCTTGCTTGCTTTGCTCGTAACCCTTTTATGATAGTCCAGACCTATCTCGCCAATGCCCACTGCTCTTTCGACATTGTCTTCGATGAACTGCAGGTTGCGCTCGGTCTCCGCCGCTCTCAGCTCTCCAGGGTGACAGCCAAGGGCGGGAAATACCAGTGATCTGTACCGCTCGGCTATTTCCAGCACCCGGTTGTTCGACTCGTAATCCACCCCGATGGCGATTATGGCGATCAAACCGCCTTCTCGGGCCCGCGCAATAGCCGGGTCGAGGTTCTCTATGTCGTCAAGGTGGGCATGAGTATCGATCAGTGGGCCTGTCCTGAGCGAAGTCGAAGAATACATTCTGCTTGTTCAAACGGTTTCGATCACCAGATCGTCCACCGTTTTAACCTCTCTCTCCAGATCGGCAATGGCTATGGTTCTGCGGGGAATCAATTCCCGGTAGGCCGAGGAGGTGAATATCGTGAGACACCTGCGTCCGTAGATGGCTTGCCTGGCGTTTGGCTGATGCGATCGGATGAGGACATTCTTCTTGAGTCTCCTCATCATCTCATCAAACCATCCCTGGCCGAACTGCGGCCTGCCGGTGAGCAGGTCATCGCCGAGGTATCCTCCATCCTCTTCCTGCCAGTCGCCCCAGGTTATCTGCTGCCACTGCTGGCCGCCGAATTCTATTTTCTCCAGGTCTTCCAGGGTTTCGACATCTGGCAGGGCTCCATGTAAGGCTATAATCCCGTTTGGGGTAGAGGCCGCCAGTGGCATCCTGGAGAGGGCTATGGCATATTGCGTGCGCCGCTCGCGATCCAGTCCTTCCCAGAAGTCCGCCGGATGAAAGCTAATCGCGCCCTGGCCTTCATGATTTCCCATTAGCAGAAACAGGTTATCCGGGTGCTCCAGTTTCAGCCTCAGGAGAGAGTTCAGGTTTTCCGCCGACTTTGGGCCCCGATCCACATAGTCACCCAGGAAAACGATCTGGGTTTTCGAGTTCAAGTATCTGGCGATGACCGTCCTGGTGGCCTCAAGATCGCCGTGCGTATCACCGACGAAAATAGCCCGGCCGGATTCCAGTCTAATCAGCTTCCCCTCTTGCTCAAACCTTGTCTCCGCCTCGCCGAGCAAGATTCTTGTTTCCTCTCTTGTCATGACCGACTAGGTTACATCTGGCTGACACCGGGCACAGAAATAGGTCCCCCGACCCCGGAGTGACACTCGCTGGATGGGAGACCCACAGTTGGGACAGGGCTCCCCACGGCGGTGGGCAACCTGGAATTCAAGATGTGCCTTCCCGGTTCCCCCATCGGGACGACGGTAGGTATTGACGCTCGCTCCCTTACGCTTTATCCCGTCTTGCAATACCTTTACAATTCCGCGGTGCAGCCGCTCGATTTCATCACCGGAAAG
>QLUL01000262.1 GCA_018725425.1 Chloroflexota bacterium | reverse complement strand
ATAAATGAAACCGCCACTTCAGATACGCTCGGAACGATAAGCGACATTGGTCTGAGGCATAGCATGACATTGGAGGTGACTGATGACGATACGATTTATTCTGAGCGGCTATATAGAACAGGTGATGGCTCATGCCGTCTACGACAAGTTGGATGATGGCACCTTTGCCGGGCACATTCCACCGTGCAAGGGGGTGGTGGCGTTTGGATCCACCCTGCGCGAGTGTGAGGAGGAATTGCGTTCCACGCTGGAAGACTGGATACTGGTCGGCGTCAAATTGGGGCATCCACTGCCGGTGATTGGTGGCATTGATCTGAACAAGGAGCCGAGCTACGAGCCGGTGGGCGCCTTGTAAGCGTCGAGACTTCGTCCGGCGGCTGCGGGAAATCGGTTTTGATGGCCCCTTCTCCGGCACGCGGCACCAGTTTATGGTCTATGGGCAGTACCACTTGGCAATTCCTTCTAATGCTGAGTATTCTGTGCCTCAGCTTCGGATGATGATACAAGCGGTTGAAGAGATCATAGGCCGCAAGATCACGGTTGAGGAATGGAACAAGCTGTGACAACCAACGCCGATTAACACAGCGCAAGCGGGTTCGCCCAGATTCGCCTGCCTTTCAGCAGGGCAGCGTGTGGATGGGTTTCTGCATTCCATAGGTCTAATTTTGCCTGCATGTATAACCAGCTTTCAGGGGACGTTTTTGTTGCCTTACCAATCCTGACCGCCATTTCAGGACTCAATGATGCTTTGCAACTTATTAATGCAGATAAGGTTTTTCGGGTGACTCCTAAGCGTCTTGCCGCTTCCGTTACAGTTAAGCCAAGATTACTAATCACATCTTCTCGTAAAACGCTACTCAAAAGCGCCTATTCGCCGTCAGCGTCAAGGACGAGAACTCGCATGAAGACGGAGTGGCGAGCGAGGAGCATTGAGGGATACTAAGAGATTAGGAGAGGGGAAGGAGACTCTAGACTAATGAAGACATCAACTGAGATTCTGGAACTGGTTGTGGACGGCAGCGGAATTCGGCTGGATAAATACATCGCCGAACGCTGCGAATTGTCCCGTTCCCATATCCAGAAGCTGATCGCGGAAGAAAGGGTGCTTCTGAATGGCCGCGCGGTCAAAGCGAGCCAGAAAGTCACCTCCGGAGAAAGGATCGTTGTTGCCGTGCCTCCTCCCACCCCTATCTCCGTCGCCCCCGAGGACATCCCGCTCGATATCGTCTACGAGGACGATTATGTTATGGTAATCGATAAGCCGGCGGGATTGACCGTACATCCGGCCCCCGGACATCGCAGCGGAACGTTGGTCAATGCCATCCTGGCCCATTGCCCCGATCTTATGACTATCAAGGGATCGGTCCGACCGGGGATCGTGCATCGGCTGGATAAGGATACCTCAGGACTGATGATGGTGGCCAAGAATGATGCTGCTCAAATGAGCTTATCCGGTCAGATAAAGAGAAGAGCCATCAAAAAGGGCTACCTGGCCCTGGTTTCGGGGCATCTGTCGCCGGCGCAGGGCACTATCGAGGCGCCGATCGGCCGTCATCCCAGAGACCGCAAGCGCATGGCAGTCATTTCCACCGGAAGAGAAGCACGCACCTTCTATAAGGTCAAGGAATATCTACAGAGCTACAGCTTGCTTGAGGTTCACACCGAGACAGGACGGACACACCAGATCAGGGTTCATTTGTCCTCCATTGGTCACCCGGTGGTTGGTGATGCAGTCTACGGGAAGAGGTCAGATCTGCTCGGCAGACAATTCCTCCACGCTCACCGTCTGGGTTTTCGTTTGCCCTCCAGCGGGGATTTCGTTGAATTTGAATCTGCGTTGCCCCTTGACTTACAGGAGGCACTGAAGCAAATTGCATCCTGAAACCGGTTCAAGGTTGGTGGGTAGGGAGTTTCAATCTCCATCGTTCTTTAACCTTGAACGGTGAACCCTCGAACTTTGAACCTGAGTAGTTAC
>QLUL01000261.1 GCA_018725425.1 Chloroflexota bacterium | reverse complement strand
AGGCCCTGGCCTCCATGGCAGGGGGAATGAGAGCCTCGGTGGTGATGTCGCCCTGGCCGAGGTCCTCATCAAGGGCATGGAGAACTATCGGTTCGATCTGTTTTCTAGATACTTCCATGTTTTCGCTTCTCCCGTTGTCCAAGCTAATCATCTGGCTTTGCTTTCCAAAATTCCCTTACCTTTTGGAAACGCTCTATCCGATCACCTATTTTCGCTATCTCCTTGGGGTAAAATTCTAGCATGAGATCGCACAGCTCAAGCATCCATTTCTTCCGCGAGTATTGAGGGACAACGTTGATATAGTTAGAATTAGCGATCTGAATTTGTCCCCAGCCAAGTGCTCCAATCGTTAGGCAATCCCATTGAAGGAATTCGATGGGGACGAACCGGGCTTGCGTTACACTGACGAGAGTGCCTTCGATATGATAGCTGACAATGAGAATTACGAAGTAGTTCTTGTCATCCTCGTAGAAACGTGAAAGTCGTTCTACAGAAGTCAGGTTGGGCATGTTAAACCTGGTGTCGGTTCGATGAGTTTTGACATCCACAACGTAGTAGAATCCATCCCTGTCTTTGAACGCCATGTCTGCCATTGCCCTTCGGGCGAAGCTCGCGGAGTACTCCTCACACAAATCCCCCAACAGGGAATCAAGTGAGGAGCTAATAATCTCTTGAATGGCATCTCCAACTGCTCTGGTGCTGGAGGCCGTGCTTGGGGACAGGAATCCCTCATGAGAGTTCAGCAAGTTCGGTATCCTTGATTGGATATCCGTATAAGCGTCAGTATAGAATATCTGACTCTTCATCGTTCTCCTTTGTCTGCCCGCTCACACAATTATCGAAGAGAAACAGCCTTGATTGCAAGGCCATTGCTTTTCTAGAGATTCCCCGCTGGCTTGGTTGATTGGCTAGTGTGTTTCGCTCCCAGAATACTCTCTCTGAATATCCCTGAATGCGATTGTCACCTTCAGCCATTTCCAATCGTTTCTCAGCAAAGCAGCAATAGGTCTTGTCGATCTCGATCCCAACATAGTTGCGCCCTAGCTTCTTAGCTACGACAGAGGTCGTCCCCGACCCCAAAAAGGGATCTAAAACGAGACCGCCAGGGTTAGAGCTAGCCAAGATGATCTTTGCCAGAAGTTTCTCTGGTTTCTGTGTGGGATGGTCGGTATTCTCAGGCATTGACCAGAATGGAACTGTTAAGTCAGACCACAAATTTGACGGATGCGTCAGACGAAAGTTCCCAATATCTGTCTTCTCCCAATCTTTTGGCTGTCCATCTCCTTGCGTATACGGGGCTATTACGCGTCGCTTGAGCTTTACGCTGTCAACATCAAAAACATAGTCTTCCGACACAGTGCAAAACCATATATCCTCTGATGCATTCTTCCAATTATTTTGGGCACCACGTCCCTTTTCCCTTTCCCAGGTAATGCGATTGCGCACGATGAAGTATTCTTCTAAAACCTGGTGTACAGCAGCAGAAGATTGCCAGTCACCGCAAATATAGATCGAGGCAGTTGGCTTGAGGACTCTGGTGAGTTGTGAAAGCCATGAATCTACCCAAACTGCGTAATCGTGCAATGGCATTTTAGAGAATGAATGAGCATTGAATGACTTTGCCAAATTATAAGGAGGATCAACGAACAAGAGGTCTACGAACTGTTCAGGCAACAGATGGAGCACCTCAAACATATCCTGATTGATAGTTTTATTAACAATGTCTTTGATTTCAACAGGCGTTTCAAGCCTCAGAAGCCTTGAACTGTATCGTGCATACTCCTCTTTAGTCAAAGTAATAGTCCTATTACGTTCGGCACGCTTTTTAACTAACATTGGGCTGCTCCTTATTATAGACCTATAGTTGTAAGCGTCAAGTCCTCTCTGATTAGGTTTGCATTCTACCTCTGCGGCTCGATAATCACCTTAAGAGAATCCCGGGCGCGGGCGACCAGTTGAAATCCGAGGCCAGTCTCGGCCAGGC